>DBXF01000069.1:0-21401 GCA_002309295.1 Bacteroidales bacterium UBA1219
GCGCCCACGCGGGTGAAAATCTTGTCAACCACCCCTATTTCCGCCTGAGTGGCAGGCACATAGCACCCTATCTGCGCAAGCAGCACTATAAGCGCCGTCTGCCGCAGCAATGCCGATTTTCCCGACATATTGGGGCCGGTGATGATGATAATCTGCTGCGACTGGTTGTCGAGATAGACGTCGTTGCTGATGTAGCTCTCGCCCGGAGGCAGCTGTGTCTCGATAACGGGATGGCGGCCGCCTTTGATGTCGATGACGTGGCTGTCGGTGAGCTTAGGACGGTGGTAGTCGTTGCTCTGCGACACGCTGGCGAAACTCTGCAGGCAGTCGAGGCGGGCTATGAGCTGGGCGTCGTACTGTATGGGCTGCACGAAATCCACGAGGGAGTCGAGAATCTGGTCGTAGAGCTGCGCCTCAATGGTGGCGATACGCTCCTCGGAGGTGAGAATCTTGGTCTCGTACTCCTTCAGCTCGGGGGTGATGTAACGCTCGGCGTTGGTGAGGGTCTGCTTGCGGGTCCACGTGTCGGGCACCTTGTTGCGGTGGGCGTTGGTAACTTCGATATAATATCCGAAAACGTTGTTAAAACCAATCTTAAGCGACGGAATGCCAGTAATTTGACTCTCGCGTTGCTGCATCTCGGCAAGGTATTGTTTGCTGGAAGAAGATAGTTTCCGAAGGTCGTCGAGTTCGGCGTTCACTCCGTCGGCTATAACATTGCCCTTGGCCACCATCGAGGGGGCGTCGTCGCGGATCTCCTTACGGATACGGTCGTAGACGTATTTGCAGGGATTTATCTGCTCGGCATATTTGCGCAAAGCCTCGCTATCGGCGGTGGAACAGAGTTTCTTCACCTCGGCTATCGAGGCAAGGGAGTTTTTCAGATACACCAGCTCGCGGGGCGTGATGCGGCGTATGGCCACTTTGCCGATAAGGCGCTCGAGGTCGCCGATGTTCTTTATCAGCTGCTGCAGTGACGAAAGGAATTCGGCGTTGGCAAGCATGAAATCCACCACGCACAAACGCTCCTCGATGAAAGGTATCTCCTTGAGTGGCATCATCACCCAGCGTTTCAGCTGACGGCTGCCCATGGGCGAGAGGGTGCGGTCGATGACGTCGATAAGGGTTTTGGCGTTCTCGTTGGGCGAGTGTATCAGCTCGAGGTTGCGCGACGAGAACTTGTCAATCCACACGTATTTGTCCTCTTCGATACGTGTTATCTTGCAGATATGCTGTGTTTTATCGTGCTGTGTGTCGTAAAGATAATGCAGGGCGGCACCGGCGGCGATAATGCCCATCTCCAGATTTTCCACCCCAAAACCCTTCAGCGAATTGGTACCGAACTGTTTGAGCAACAGCTCGTTGGCAAAATCTTTGGTAAACACCCAGTCGTCGAAGGTGTTGACGTAGTATTTTTCGGAGAAAGTCTCGTGGAACTCGTTGAGTTTGCGTTTCTGCAGCACTATCTCACTGGGCTTGAAGCTCTGCAGCAGTTTGTCGATATAGTTGGTGTCGCCTTGGGCGAGATAGAACTCGCCGGTGGAGACGTCGAGGAAGGAGATGCCGTGGATGTTTTTGTCGAGATGGAGACCGCAGAGAAAGTTGTTCTCCTTGTTTTCCAGCACTTTATCGTTGTACGAAACGCCGGGAGTCACCAGCTCGGTGATGTCGCGTTTCACGAGGCCCTTGGCCAGCTTGGGGTCTTCGAGCTGTTCGCAGATAGCCACACGGAGTCCGGCACGCACCAGCTTGGGCAGATACACGTCGATGGCGTGGTGCGGGAAGCCGGCCATCTCCACATCGGCGGCGGCGCCGTTGGAGCGTTTGGTGAGGGTGATGCCGAGGATAGAGGACGAGCGTACGGCATCGTCGCCGTAGGTCTCGTAGAAATCGCCCACGCGGAAAAGGAGCACGGCGTCGGGATGACGCTGTTTCATAGCGTAGTACTGCCGCATCAGGGGCGTTACTTTTTCTTCTTTGTTTGTGGCCACTGTCTTTGTTTTTTAGAGTGCAAAAGTACATATTTTTACGGCACCTCCCAGCCCACTACCACAAATAGATTAGAACATTTTTTTGTAAAAAGGTGTTTGATAGAGGGTTGGGATTTGATAAGTTTTTTTGAGGGGGGAATTTCGTGGGGATATGCGTTTTCCCCACACTGCCGTGTGGGGCTATTAAGAGAAAGTCCCTACGGGACATTTGGTGTCCGGCAAAAAAATTTTTTTGTTCGAATTTTTTTTCGTAATTTTGCAGTTGGATTTCGACAGAAGAAATCCCGAAGCGTTATGCCTCGATCTTGTGCCTGAAAAAAGTGAGAAGTTTTCCGAAACACAAGGACGTGGGTTTAGCACTTGCGCTTATGCGTGGGCTGCTATCCATTTCTTGTTTCAAGGTTCATTTCTCACTACCCTTCAGGCGGGGATTGGCATACAGTACCACGCTTCTTTTATTGTATGTTTTTTCTCAATTGGTGCTGGAGAGAAAGATAAAGTTGCACACGACACGTATAAGTGGAGAAAAATTGAAAAAAACATTATTTTATTCATTAATTATCCTCACGGAACTTTTGTTTGTGGCAACTTTTACTTGTTGCGACAAAGATGACAATACAAACACCAATAATGGAGGTGTAAATATAGCCATTGATGCAGACCCAAATAAATATATTGATTTGGGGTTGCCGAGCGGGACAAAATGGAAAAATTCTAATGAATCGGGGTTTTATGATTTCGAATTGGCGACAAAGACGTTTGGCAACAATCTACCGACAAAAGAGCAACTGGAAGAACTCGTGTCATATTGCACATATACATGGGATAAGAATAAAAAAGGCGGCTATTTTGTCAGTTCTATCAATGGCAATTCGATATTCCTGCCCGCAGAAGGCGAGAGAGATGGTACTGATCTTCGGTTGGATGGCAATGGTTTTGTAGGCAACTATTGGTCATCTACAATCAACAACTCGAACTCGGATTATGTATGGTATCTTGGCTTACACTCATCTGTCTTCATATACAGCAACAAGAGCAAGAAGAATTGGTGTTCAGTCCGCCTTGTTCATAATTGACAACAACCTTTGGTATAATAAATTAGAGTTAGATAAACAATTTTAAAAATCAAAAAAAACACAATGAAAAGACTATTATTCAATTATTTGATTGGCTTCGCAGCATTTGCATCTATCGCCATTGTCTCCAGTTGCGACAAAAACGACAACTCCAACACCAATAATGGAAGCCTCAACATTGCCCTTGATCCGGACCCAAACGAATATATCGATTTGGGGTTGCCAAGCGGAACAAGATGGAAGAACTCGAACGAAAATGGGTTATATGATTTTGAATCTGCAATAGAGACATATAGTTACGAAATACCAACTCGACTTCAATTGGCAGAATTGATAGCTCAATGCCAATCAAAATGGGACGATTCAAAGAAAGGTTATTATTTTATCGGTCCAAATGGCAATGCAATTTTCTTGCCTGCAGCCGGTTTTAGAGACGATGAAACACTTAGAGGATTGGGAGATTGGGGTAAATACTGGTCAAGCTCAATAGGAATTGGCTCCCGCCAAGCATATTCCCTATTCCTTGGCCATTATGCTGAGGGCTACAAAGTTGATTGCAGTGTTAAATCTAATACTGTTTGGCGGCATCAATTGTCCGTACGCCTTGTACAAGATTGGGATGTGCAAAATGGCTATGTGGATTTAGGATTGCCGAGTGGTACCAAATGGAAAACGACTGATGAAACAAACCCCAACGACGACCATGGTTTCTTTACGTATTCTCAAGCCATGGCTGCGCATGGTGAAAGATTGCCAACATCAAGCCAGATAAGCGAATTGGTTGATAATTGCAAGCGCAATTGGAGTAGTATGGATAATGGTTTGATATTGACAGGACCCAATGGTAATCATCTCATATTCCGCGCATCGGGACGTCGCGATTGCGATGGCAATGTAACACAAGCAGGCACAGATGGTTTCTACATGTCATCATCCACATCCGGTTCTGATGGTGTCTATATTTTACGATTCAACAACGTGGATAAGGCGAGTAGTTTTGGTGGGGAGATTGGTCGTCAGTGCAATGGATACAATGTTCGCCTCGTACAAAATTAGTTCTCCCTTTCAACAGACATTTTACAAATAAAAAAAGTATTTACAAATAAATAATAATAAAAAATGAAAAAGACACTCAAACAAATCCTTTTTGGTGTGGTGTGCGTTATGGCACTTGCCACAATTGTAAGTTGTGACAAAGACAATGCAGGAACAGGAGGTTCTAGTAGCGAATCCCCCTCTGGTTATGTAAATTTAGGCCTCCCCAGCGGAACCAAATGGAATTCTACCAATGAAACAAATCCAAATGATGAGTATAATTTCTATAAATTAGACGATGCCATGTCTTTTGGTGACAATCTTCCTACCAGAGAACAATTTGAAGAGTTGAAAAACTTGTGCAGTTGGACATGGACAGGGAACGGCTATAAGATAGTTGGTCCTAATGGTAAATATATAAATCTACCAGCGGCGGGCTTCCGCCCTTGCACTGGCACTGTGTGCGACGTGGGAAGTATAGGCTTTTATTGGTCGTCCACATACGGCCCCGGACCTGAGTTTGATGGACAAGGCGAACTCTATTTTGATTCTGAGGGCATAAAAATCATCCCCGATCATAGCGGCCATCAATGCTGTATGCTATCCGTACGCCTCGTACAAAATTGATATTTTACCTTGAAAACATATTAAACGAATAAAAATACAAAAAATGAAAAAGTTAATTGGTTTTATTTCCGTAATAGTTATTGCATTAGCACAGACGGCCATTTCGCAGGATATCACTTTAAAATTTACAGGAGCCAAAACTGATGGCTCATTTGTCCGTTTGGACTCTGTGCAAGTGTTCGACCTCAGCCGCTTGTGGAGTGAAACCGTGGTTTATCCCGACACGGTGCTGACATTCCAAATTACAGGTATTTCCACCGCACAAAACGATGTTGCCGACATTAAAGCGTATCCCAACCCGTTCAAAGGTTCAACAAATGTGGCTATTACTCTGCCACAGAGCGGAAACACCACATTGCAGGTTTTTAATCTTGCCGGGCAAAAAATTGCAGAAAAAACAATGAGCCTCGAAGCCGGTAAAAGCATATTTGATGTACGCCTAAAAAATCCACAAATTTATCTGATGTCGGTAATCACACCGCAAGGACACAGCACTATAAAACTTATTAACCGTTCGTCGGCTGGAGAGAACACCATTTTGAATCGTGGAACAATACAAACCTTCGAAAAGCGTCTGTCGACTCAATCTTTCCAAATTGGCGATGTGCTTAGAATAATTGGCTATGCAACCGACAACACCTCGGTAGTCTCAAGCAGAGAGGTAATGCAATCGCAGTCGAGTAGCGAAAATTTCGTATTGCTTTTTGATCCGTCAATACCCGCTGGAGCTTTGTCGGGAGTATTTACCGTATCATCCAACAGGCAAGTGCGTTTCTCCAAAGGCAACTTGCAGTGGAGCGCTACAGGCGGCGGCTCAACACCGACAACACACGCTGTAGCTGGCGGTGGCACAGGTGTGGGCACTTGGCGGTTTGCACCCAACCAGTGGGACATCATTGGTGCTGACAACAGAAATATAGACTCCGCTTATTCTGGATGGATAGACCTTTTTGGCTGGGGAACAAGCGGCTACCACAACCCCGACGACACAAGGAACAAACATTATCAACCGTATTCAGATTCTTTTATTGGCGGCGGTTACGGTCCCTCTGGTTACAGAAGTTATTGGGACTCCAACTTAGTAGGGACAAGTGCCAACTATGATTGGGGAGTTTATAACGCAATTTCCAATGGCGGCAACACCCCGGATATGTGGCGGTCGCTCACCGGCCCTGAAATGGACACTCTTTTATATTACCGTATTACCACATCGGGCATTCGTTTCGCCTACGCTACAGTGAATGGAATATCTGGTATAATAATTGTTCCCGACAACTGGAACCCTTCTATCTACACATTGGATAGTGCCAACTATCTCTGTGTGGCATACACCAACAATCTTATTTCTTTATCTGATTGGAGTTTGTTGGAGAATGCGGGTTGTGTATTCCTTCCAGCCGCTGGAAATCGGGAATTCAAAACCGTTACTCTCGTCAACCAAGATGGCTTTTACTGGCATTCCTCATACTACTATATGAGAGACGATGATTACAGGCTATGTTGGTCCCAATTACGCTTTATGAAATACTCTTGGGAGTTGAGACCGGGTCACAGTTGGAGCGAACCAGATTTAGCAGACGAGCATTTTCTCTACAGTAGTAACGGACATTCCGTGCGCCTTGTAAAAGACACTGCTACAGCTGTACTTCCTTCCGTAACCACAACCGCAGTAAGTAATATAAGAACCAACCGTGCAGTTGGAGGGGGCAATGTAACAAGCGACGGAGGTACCTCAATCCGTGCTCGCGGCATCTGTTGGAGCACATCTCACAATCCTACAATCAACGACAATCATACCATAAACGGTTCTGGCACAGGGGCTTTCACAAGCAATATCACCGGATTGACTATTGACACAACATACTATGTGCGTGCATATGTTACAAACTCCGTTGGTACTGTCTACGGTAACGAAGTATCCTTTACCGCATCCTACCCAACAGGGGCTTTGCACAGCGTTTTTTCTGTTGCTACTAATAAGCGAGTGCATTTTTCCCAAGGCAACTTGCAGTGGAGTGCTACAGGCGGTGGTAGCACAGCCACGACACACACAGTAGCCACAGGAGGCACAGCCGCTGGCACTTGGCGTTTTGCTCCCAATCAATTGGACACCATTGGCAGTGCTAACAGTAACATATCTTCATCTTATACGGGATGGATAGACCTGTTCGGATGGGGCACCAGCGGTTACAATAACAAACACCCGTATATGACAAGCACAAACGAAAGAGACTATGACAATGGTAATAATGATATTGCAAACACAAACTACGATTGGGGAATTTACAATGCCATTTCCAACGGCGGCAACCAGCCCGGACTATGGCACACTCTTACAAAAGAGGAGTGGGACACCCTCCTGTACTTCCGCAACACAACTTCTGGCATACGTTATGCTAGAGCGACTGTAAATGGATTGGCTGGTCTCATTGTGGTTCCAGACAACTGGGACACAAATACATACACTCTAGATAGTGCAAATATCGATACCGTCACATGTGCCAGCAATATTATTTCATCCGCCAATTGGTCGGTTCTAGACAGTTTGGGGTGTTTATTCCTACCCGAAGCGGGCATTCGTTATGATGGAAATAGGTTTTATGGTACTTACGGTGGGTATTGGTCATCAACATCTTATAACAGTTATTATTCTCATAATTATGTTTGGTTATTGTATTTTTATTATATATATAGAGAAGGTGTGGTAATGCTCGATTTTGAGGATATAAAGCATACGGGTTATTCGGTGCGTCTTGTAACAGATGAATAGAATATTGAATTTTAAACAAATAGTGCTACAATAAAAGTGCCGAAACGCTTCGGCACTTTTTTGTTTGCGAGCACAGAACGAAATAATTCTGTCGCCACTTAGCACTGTGTTCCGCAATCAATACAGCATGCCGAACATCCAGAGGGGGATGCGGTTGGACACACCGCATTCAATATCATCCGCCACAATATATGCATCGGCAACGCCTTTGATCTGCCTTTTGCCTTTTTTGTGTCCTCCAACTTCAAAAGTATATTTTTCATCCACAAGAAAATCTCCAGCGTCGGACACTTCCACATCATGTCCATACCTAAGTTGGTTTGCAAAAAATGTCTCTCGCATATTGCCGATATTGGGAGTTTCACCCACTATTGCATACGACAGGTTGGTGTTGTCGAGGTAGAGTTTATCGGGTTTCTGCATACGGTTTATGCCGTGTCCGTGCTTATGCAGGCCGAGGGTTATCCTGCTTTCGTGGAGAGCGTTGAGATATGAGAGCAGTGCGCTTCGCGACATACCGATACGTTCAGCCAGTTTTGTTATGTTTGGCACAAACGGGGCAGATTCGGCAACAATATAGAGCAGCTGTTTTATCTTGGGAATATAGGCCGTTTCGACATCACGCAATTGGGGGATTTCCACATCGAGCACCATATTTACCACTTCTCCCAAACGGCTGTAGAACAACGCTGGCAACTCTTTATAAAAAGGATAATAGCCGTGACGGAGATAATCGTCGAAATACTGTAAGACTTTCACTTTTTCCACTATCTCCATCGCAATTTGTGTGTGGTCGGTGAGCAGTTGTTCGAGCGTCAATTCCGGCATTGCAAGTTTTTGGGTCCAGTTAAGGTACTCCCTAAACGAAAAACCTTGCATATCGTAAACAACCGCCCGGCGGCTCAAATCCGACCGCGAGTTAAGAATCTGCAACAGCGACGAACCTGTGAAAACAACATGCAGGTCGGGCAAATCGTCATAGATATTTTTCAGTTCCTGACTCCAATTGGGGTATTTGTGAACTTCGTCGAGAAAAAGCCACTTGCCGCCACGCTTTGCAAAATTGGTCGCCAGTTCATAAATTCCGTGTGCATTGAACCAAATATTGTCAACACTTGCATACAGGACTTCGTGGTTCAATTTGTGATGCAACTTTATATGTTGCAAAATAAGCGTGGTTTTGCCCACGCCCCTTGGTCCACGAATACCTATCAACGGGGCATCCCATTCGATTTCCTGCTCCAATCCGCGCACAAATTGCACGTCTGCACGACTGTATTTAGCTGTAAATGTGTTAAATAGTCTATCCATATCAATAATATTACAAATGCAAATATACAAAAAAAAATGTAATATAGAGATTGCAAAATTAAAAAAAAATGTAATATTGAGATTGCAAAATTTCGCAAAATTGTAATGTGCAGATTACAAAATATGATAAAATTGCAATGTCTAGATTACAAAATATGATCAAAATTGGGGTGGCACAATTAAATATTTGGGGATTACATTATTTTCACGCGACTGTGCCAGTCCTTCGGACTTCGGATTTGTATTTTGTATATCATTGCAGGGGGGGGCGTTCTCCGCTTCGCTATCGAAAGGTTCACTGAACCTTTCTTCACCCACACGAAAGAGGGCACACCCCGCCTCACTTCATTTTCCCTGCCAGTATCCTATTGCGGACGCTTTTCACTGCGGGTTTGTAATAGCTGATTTCCATCGCTTCGAGGGTGCGGCGGAATTCGTCCATCAGCTCGGGGTAGAACTGGCACATACGGAAGGCGAGTTTCATGCTTATCGACTGCACTCCGGGCAACTCCGCTATGTCGGCCATGTGGTAGAGGCAGAAGTCGAGGAAATCGGTGCGGAGGTCGTCCTCACTCATCTCCAGCCGCTCGACGAGGTTCAGCGACAGCCGTCGCACTGCGGAACTTTCGGTATGCATGGCCAAGTCCATAAGCTCGTTGAGCAGGGGTTGCAACTGCGAGAGCTCGCTGTCGCTGGCTTTGGTGAGGGTCCACAAGGCGT
Source organism: Bacteroidales bacterium UBA1219 (assembly GCA_002309295.1). Lineage (GTDB taxonomy): Bacteria > Bacteroidota > Bacteroidia > Bacteroidales > P3 > UBA1219. The sequence goes on from DBXF01000069.1 coordinate 9,531, forward strand.
TGCGGGCCACACGGCTGTCGTCGCTATGCATAAACTTTTGCGCAAAACCCGCGAAATCGCCACATTGCCGCACCTCCCGGTAGATGGCCTGTGCCTCGCGCTCGCTATAGGCCTCCCTCACCCTTTCGTTTGTGATAGCCATAACTCGCGGTCTAATTTCATTATTCTCACCGGCTGGTCGGAGCCGATTTCGAGGTTGGGACACAGCGTCTCGCGGCCGGTATCGACAAAGCCGCATTTCTCCATCACGCGTCCCGAGGCGGGATTATGGGGGAAGTAGTCGCCCCAGAGCACCGAAAAGCCTTTGTCGCGGAAGCAGTGTTCCACCACCATCTGCATGGCCTCGGAGCAGATGCCTCTTCCCCAGTAGGGACGGGCAATCCAGTAGCCCACCTCGCACTGGTCGTCGGGGATTTGGAGGTTGGAATGGGCTGCGGTGAGATATCCCACACAGCCAATGGCCTCGCCCGTGGACTTGAGTTCCACGGCCCACATTGTGTCGGTGTTGAACACGGTGCGGATGATTTCGAGGCTCTCCTCCACGCTACGGTGCGGCGGCCAGCCGGCACGGGGACCCACTTCGGGGTCGGAGGCGTAGCGGAAAAGTGTCGGCGCGTCGCTCTCTCGCCACGGCCGGAGCAGGATTCTTTCGGTTTGCAAAATTAATTTTTTAAAATCGAATATCTGTTATTTTGTTTTTACTTTCCTCAGCCTCTCCAACGCATCGGGACGGTTTGCGGTAACGGCACCGAGTTTGGCACACGCTTCCATATCGGCACATCCGCCGCAGTTGTCGAGGCCTTTGTCCATGGCGCAGAGACGTATCTGGCAAAGATGTTCGCAGAAAACGGTCTTAACGCCGTCCATGCGGCAACCTTGGCAGTTGATCTGTTCGGGCAGTATGGTGGCGTTGTTCAGTTCCGACCACAGACGGGCTGTACGCTCGCGCAGGGCTTGGTTGTTGTCGCGGGTGGCGATGTAGGCGTCGCACTGTCCGCAGTCGAGGCCGCAAAAGGCAATAAGGTTGTTCATTGTGGGTGCTATTAAAATCAACTGCAAAAGTACACTTTTCCAACGAAATTGGCAAGCAAAAAATACACTTTTCCTAAAAAACGGCATTTCATCCCCTTCTCAGGTGTTGCCAAAAAGCCTTGTTTTGCAGGCTGGGAAAAGTTCTCATTCCGTCCCGAAAAGGAAACGGCGGAACATCGTCTCGGCGGGGCCGGCGCCAAGCATGTCACGGACGGTGTTTATGGCCGGGCCGCCGTTGGTGATAAGTCCCTCCACGTAAGCCCTGTTGCGGGCGGACTTCCCTGCCAGGACAAGGATTTTCTTGCCGTTGCGGTAAACATGCAGCTGTCGCGAACGCACCACCGCTGTCAGTTCGGGGTCGTCCTGCATGGAAAGCCAAAGAGGGTGATAGTCGCCATCCTCGCCGAACAGCCGTTTTTGCGAGTGCGAACACATATCGGTTGTATCTATCGTCATCATGTATTTATCCTTTTTCGGCAAAATATTTCAATGCCTGTCCGTCGAGGCGTTGCACCGTCCATTCGTCCATGGGGACGGCTCCTATGGAGCGGTACACCTTCAAAGCCGGCTCGTTCCAATCGAGACAAATCCATTCCATACGGCCGCAGTTGCGCTCCACCGCAAGCTTGGCAAGATATTTAAGCAAGGCTTTTCCGTAGCCCCTGCCGCGCTTTTCGGGAATGAGGAAAAGGTCTTCGAGATAGAGTCCCTTGCGTCCCACGAAAGTGGAGAAATTGTGGAAAAAGAGGGCAAAGCCTATCACCACGCCCTCCTCCTCGGCAAAGACTACCTCGGCGGAACGCTCCACAAACAAGTAGTGGTGCAAGGTGGCTTCGTCGGCGACCACCTCGAGGGAACATTTTTCATATTCGGCAAGACGTTTGATAAACTCAAGCACCAAGCCCGCCTCTCCGGACCGCGCCGGACGTATTTTGAAATTATCGTTCATGTTTTGAATTTGCAATTGCAAAGATACGATTTTTTTAATGCGTTTTCATTGTTCCAGACATAATCCGTGCAATTCTTTTACCCGCAAAGGTTGAGACTTTAATTTTTTACTCGGGATAGGAACGCCTTTTACATCCCAGTAATCTCTTCCATCCCCTACAAACGGATATTTATACCAAAGCCAGATGCACATATTGTAGGTTTTACCCACTTCCAGGGAACTGCCGTTACATGCTTTATCGGAAGGAAAACTGACAATTGTCATTTCTGCATTTGACTCTGCATAACGACGTCCATATTTTCTTTCGCAGGCATTATACAACGAGGTATCGACGCATCTGACATGGATTAGCAGAACTGTATCTCCTTGATATTTGAATGTTTTCACTTTCATGACTTTGAAAGCATTTTTCAAATACCAATCCCCACCCAATATATATTTCTTTCCTGTGCTATCGGTAAATGTTGTGTCAGGCAGCCTTTCTCCCCATCCATAGAATTGTGCGGAGGCATGGCAGGAAAGAGTAATCAATGCCAAAAAGAGCAAGATTGTTTTTTTCATATTTCTGTTTTTCACATGTATTAAAAATAAACGCTGAATCGCTGTTTTTATTGTCATGCTGCACGACAAAAAGTTTTTAGCGGGAGAGAGATTTGCTCTAATAAGATTACAGACTGATTTTGTTCGCTGTAATAGTTATTGTGCTTTCCCTCTTGAAACAGTGTCGCCTCTCTCCGAGAGGCAATATTCCTTTCGCTTGTTTACGCCACACTAACGTGTGGCGTTATTTGCACTACGTGCGTAAAGTCTCTTCGAGACTGCATTGCGTCGTAGACCCAACACGCTCCTAAGGCGCATGTAACACCGCACAAAATGCGGTGTTACGACAGATAACGAAAACCATGTCTGTCGGAGACAGGCGACCTTGAAGACATCAAAAAAAATCAGTCAATTATGGCTCTATAGCGTATTTTTTTACAGATAACATTTTGCCAGCTCGTCAATGGTGTCGGCAAGTTTGTCGCGGTCGTCGGGTGCCATGCATATTCCGAAACGGTAGGTATGCGAGTCTGAATAAACAACACGCAACGTCTCGGGATAGTTACCGCTTTCCCACGACTCCACTCTACGTATGGTGGACAACGGAATTTCTTTGCGCCGCCGCCTGAATATACAGCCGCTGCATTCGACAACAAGTGTCTCGTATTGTACCGAAACCGTCTCCCTTGCCCGTTCCCAACGCAGATAGATGTCCAAAGAAAACAAACAAGAGAACATAGGCAGGATTGCAACTGCCAGGACAATAAACCCCAGCGCGTTTCTATCCGACGGCAAGGTAATAAAGCTGTACACAGACATACCAATTAACAACAAGAACAAAACAATCCTCTGAAAAACGCCATACCTTGACCATATAAGGTCGGATAAGTCGTCCTTGGACATCCCTTTGCCTTTATTTTTTGCCAAAATTACCATAGTGGGGGATAAAACTCGCAGTAAATAACGACCCTTTTTCGGTTTTATTGCGTACTTTTCCTGACTTCTCTACAGATTGAAAAAAATATAAAAAAAAACGGACTGCGGTTTTCGTCGCAATCCGTTCTATTTCAATAGTTTATTTAACATCAACTTTGCTTGGTGAAGATTGCGGTCTCGGTCTCGCCGTCATTAGTTGTGGTAACGGTCATCTGGTTGCCGTTCACAACGAAGGTCATATTCATAGTATAACCCATGGCAGAAGCGGTGATTGTACCGTTAGGCGTTTGATATGTGTAGGTGAAAGGCAGGCTATAGTTCAAATTTTCTTCGGGATATTCGGGATATTCCATGGAGAATGACACGTTTCCTGTAGTGGCGGTTCCGAAACTCAGCCGGACGTCTGACACATAGTGAGCCATAACACCACCATCGAGTTCGTCCTCGCCCTCTTGGTGGTTTATCCAGTTGGTGCCAACCAGCGAGGTGTTGTTATTGTTGTTCTGGTTTTGGCCGCCGTCGTTGTCGTCTTCGTTTTTGTTGCACGATACTGCGAAAATCATTGTTGCCACTGTAAACAGAGCGGCGATGGTTTTGAAAAAGTTACGTTTCATTTCAATAGATATTTAATTATTATTTAATAAGTTACAAATATATAAATTATATACATTCCAAATTGAGTGCTACGAGCTATAAATTACTACGATCTGCGGCTGTAGATAAGTATGTAATACAGCAGTGTTGCCAGCGACGAGAGTGCGGCAATGACGTAGGTGTAAGCGGCCAGACGCAGGCATTTCTCGGCATTGGGGTGCGTCTGCGGCGTGGTTATGTTGCTTGAGTTCATCCACACCAACGCCCTGCGGCTGGCGTTTATCTCCACCGGAAGGGTGATGAAACTGAACAGCGTGGTGAGGGCGAAAAGCACTATTCCCACCAGAAGCAGGTGCGGGAAAATATTCACCAGCAGCATGCCGGCAAGCAAAATCCACTGCACCCAGCGCGAGGCGAAGCTAACCGCGGGCACTAGCTTGGAACGTAGCGAAAGCCATATATATGAATGTGCGTGCTGCACAGCGTGACCTGTCTCGTGGGCGGCCACGGCGGCGGCGGTAACGCTGTTGCCGTTATACACCTCGTAACTTAGGTTGATAGTTTTGTCGGCAGGATTGTAGTGGTCGGTGAGGAGACCGCCAGTGGAGACCACCTTCACGTCGTAGATACCGTTGTCGTAAAGCATCTTTTCAGCCACCTCCTTGCCGGTAAGACCGTCGTTGGTTAGGATTTTAGAGCATTTGTTGAAATACGACTGCAACGCACGGCTCACGATGAAACTGAGCAGCATCAGCAGTCCGAAAATTATCCAATAAAATAACGTGTTGTCGAACATATAATTTGAAATTTGTCCCACAATAACGGAACAACAAACGGAAAAGTATATGCCGATGAAGATTTTTTCACTCTTTGGCAAAATCGCGGACTTCGAGCTGTCCGTTGCAGAACACAGCGTAGTTGCGGTTTTCTATCCACTCGCCTATCACAAAAAACTGCGAGTTTTCGCCAACTACCTCGTTTTCAACTCTATGGCGATGGCCAAAGACAAACAGATCGTAGTGTTTCTCCTTAAGTTTGGCCTCGCAGAACACCGGCACCTCGTTGGGACGGCACTGCTTTTTTATGTTTTTCTTGCCTTTGCGGCGACTGCTCAGCGACCATTTTTTTGCTATCGAGAAACCCACCCACGGGTGCAGTGCCGCGAAAGCGCGCTGGCACAGCCTCGAGGCGAACACACGTTTCAAAGCGTTGTACGATTTGTTCATTTTGGTAAGTCCGTCGCCGTGGCCGACGAGCAACAACTTGCCATCTATCTCGAACTCAGCGGGTTGAGTATAGGTTTTGATTCCAAGTTCCTTTTCCAGATAATCGAACACCCACATATCGTGGTTGCCGGTGAAAAAACAAATCTCCACCCCGCTGTCGGCGAGTTCGGCCAGCTTGCCGAGCACACGCACGAAACCGCGCGGCACCACATGTTTGTACGAAAACCAGAAATCGAAGATGTCGCCGAGCAGGAAAAGTTTGTTGCCGTCGGCTTTCACCTTGTCGAGCCAGCGCACGAAATCGGCTTCGCGCCCACGGCTGTCGGGCGGTGCACCGAAATGGGTGTCGGAAACGAAATATGCTTTTTCGGGTGATGACATGGCTTTTATTCTTCGGTATTTCCCAATGTTACAATGGCTTGCGGCTGTTGGCTCTGCTGCATGTTGTATTGCACACGCAGGTGTTCCACGGTGTTGCGGAAATTGAGTGTGTGCGGATTGTCGGGCAGGGCGACGTCGAGGGTGTCGGCTATCATCTCGTAGTAATAGAAATCTTCGGTGGCGGGATTTATCAGCGGACGGGTGTTGAAGGTTTTGTAAAGAGCTATCAGCGTGGAAAGCGAGCCTTTGTTACGTTCGATGAACGACACCACATACTGCTGTTGCTGTGCGTAAGCCTCTTTGTAAACGGAGTCGAGTGCTGGTTTCTGCTTTTTGATACAATTGGTGTCGCCTTTGCAGTCGGCCACAAGTTGGTCGAAAGCGCGGGCAATGGAGTCGAGGCGCTGTTCGCCGAATTTGGTGTAGTCGTTGAGTTGCCACAAAAGGATGGAGCCTTCAGAGCCTTTCACTTGATAAGTGGGCGAAAAATGGTCGTAATCACCTGTAAGCGTGATAGTTTCGCCATAATTCGGCAGAAGCATCACAAAGTCCAGCGACGACACTTTCACGTTGTAGAAACTTTGGTAGGGCATTTCGTAAGTGAACGAAAAATGGCCGTCCTTGTCGAGCAGAATACTGTCGATAGGAATCATCTCCTTAGGCGCAATCTCCTCAATAACAACGTATTTGCCAGCGCCATTCTGCAATGTCCCCTCAATGGTGAAAGTATTTTTCTTGCCACACGAAAACATCAGTGCGACGATGGCCAAACAAAGGTATAAATATTTTGTATTCATCTAATTTTGAGTTTTTTGAAATAAAAACGCATCCATTATTACAAGAGCCGCCATGCTCTGCACGATAGGCACTGCGCGGGGCACCTGACAGCAATCGTGGCGACCACCGATTTCCACCTCCACGGCCTTGCCGTCGGAAGTAATGCAAGGCATTGGTTTGCCCAGAGTTACCACAGGATGGAACGCCACCGAAAAACGAATGTCCATGCCGTTGGAGATGCCGCCCTGAATGCCACCGCTGTGGTTAGTCTTGGTCGTAAAATCGGCGTTGAAAAGGTCAGCGTAGGTGCTGCCCGTCATCGCTGCGGAGGCGAACCCCTCCCCTATCTCGAAACCGCGCGCCGAGGGGATGCTCATCATAGCGTGGGCAAGGGTGGCACTGAGTTTGTCGAACACGGGCTCGCCCAAGCCTGCCTTGCAACCACTTATCACACAAGTAATTACCCCGCCCAACGTATCGCCTTTCTGCTGTGTTTCGGCAATAATGGCTGACATCTTGGCTTCGGCATCGGGGTCGGGGCAACGCAAGGGAGATTGCTCTGTAGTCTGAAAATCAAGGTTTTGAGTGTTGGACACTTTTACGTTTCCAATCTGCGTTACGCAGGCGTCGATAGTTATCCCTTGCTGTTCAAGGAATTGCATTGCCAATGCACCTGCCACCACCCGTGCCACCGTCTCGCGTGCAGAGGCGCGTCCGCCGCCACGATGATCGCGGATGCCGTACTTGGCCTGGTATGTGTAGTCGGCGTGCGAGGGACGGAAAACGTCTTTCAACTGTTCGTAATCGTCGGAGTTATGTTTTTGGTTTTCAACATCAAAAGCAATTGGCGTGCCGAGCGTTACGCCGTCTTTTATTCCCGAAAGGAAACGCACCTTGTCGGGTTCGCAACGCGGGGTTTCAAAGTTTTGCGAGGGTCGGCGGCGGGCCATCAGCTGATGGATTTTGGCTTCGTCTATCTGCACTCCGGCGGGAAAACCGTCCACCACGCCGCCCACGGCCTCGCCGTGCGACTCGCCGAAGGTGGTCAGTCTTAAAACAGTGCCGAAAGTGTTTCCCATTGCCTTGTTATTATAGCGAAAAGAAGTTCAAACTCACCTGCGGCAAACTCAAACTTCTTATTTTATCCTTTACGGTACGATGTTTATTACTTTTGCGTATCTTCGACCTTGATGAGTTCCACCTCGAAAATGATGGCGGCTCCCGGAGGTATCATCCCTGCCTGTTGCTGACCGTAGGCCAGTTCGTTGGGGATGTAGAACATATATTTCGAGCCTTCTTTCATCAGCTGCAGACCTTCGCCCCAACCTTTGATAACTTGGTTCAGCCCAATAGTGAGCGGTTGGTTGCGGTCGTACGAGCTGTCGAACTTGGTGCCGTCGATAAGGGTGCCTGTGTAGTGGCAGGTCACTGTGCCGCCGGCTTCGGGTTTCTTGCCCGTGCCTTCCTTCAGCACCTTGTACTGCAAGCCCGATTCGGTAACGATAACGGATTTGCTTTTCTTGTTCTCTTCGAGGAATTTACGGCCTTCGGCGAGAGTCTTTTCAAGTTTCTCGTTGTAGAGACGTTGCATCTCGTTTTGGTATCTTTGGAACACCTGCTGCATCTGCTCGGTGGTGTAGCCGGGTTTATCCTTGCTAGCATCCTCTATACCTTTTTTAAACACCTCCCAGTTGATGCCGAATTCGCCCACATTTTGAGAAAGAGCATGGAATGCGTCGATACCCATGGCATACGAAACGGAATCCTGAAGGGTTTTCAGTTTTGCCGAAGGCTTGTAGGTCTTCTGTTGGGCTGTGTTGTCCTGTGCCCACATAGCCAAAGGCAATGCGAGGGCGATAATCAGTGCTATTTTTTTCATTTCGATAAGAAAAAGAGTTTAAAAAAGCCCTCCCATTTGTAATGAAAGGGCGATGTGATTTATCAAAAATTAAACGTATTCTTTCACTTTAGCCACTCCGTCGAGCACCTCTTTGCCGCAGATGGCGAGGGCTAGCATCTCGTTTTCGCCTTTGTAAACCTTAACGGGGGCTATCCAGTCCACATGTTCCTGAATCTGAGCCATCCACGGTTTGCTGTAGGCTATGCCACCGGTGAGGAGTATGGCGTCCACCTTGCCGTTAACTACGGCTGCCAAGCGGCTGATTTCGAGCGACACCTGATAGCAGAAAGCATCGACAAGGAGTTTGCAGTGCTCGTCGCCGGCGAGGGCTTTTTTCTCCACCTCGTAGGCGTCGTTGGTGCCCAGGTAAGCCACAAATCCGCCTTCGGCGGTAATCATTTTCTTGATGTCCTCTTTGGAGTATTTGCCGCTGAAGCACACGTCGATAAGCTTGCTGGCGTTGATGGAGCCTGCACGTGTGGGCGAGAAAGCGCCGAGGCCGCAAAGGGCGCGGTTCACTTCAACAACACGGCCGTGGTTGTGGATACCCACGGAAACGCCGCCGCCGAGGTGGGCGATGATAAGGTTCATGTCCTCGTAGCGTTTGCCCTGCTCGCGGGCATAGAGCTTGGCTGTCATTTTCTGGTTGAGGCAGTGCCAGATAACGCCTTCGCGGTGCGGGTCCATGTCAAACACGGGGTGACCGGTGATTTTGGCGTGGTCGGGACGTTCGTCAACGATGCCGGGGTCGGCGATGTAGGCGTCGCCCAAGCCAATCTCCTTGGCGATACTGTCGGCGATGAGTGCGCCGAGGTTGCAGGCGTGCTTGCCCTGAATGCCTTCGTGGCACTCCTGTTTCATGAGTTCGTTCACACGATAGGTGCCCGATTCGCAAGGACGGGTAAGACCGCCGCGACCAACAACGATGGCTATCTCGTCGGTGGAAACGTTGTGCTTGGCCAGCATGTCGAGTATGGCTGTCTTACGGTAGTCGAACTGGTCGGCCACTTCCTTGAAATTCTGGATTTCTTCGATGGGGTGTTTGATGTTTTCGGTGAAGACTTCGTTTTCGCCTTCAAAAATGGAAGCCTTGGTGGATGTGGCTCCCGGATTGATTACTAAGGTAAATTTCTTTTCTGCCATATTGTTTTTTCTATTTTTTTCTATAAATGTTGTTTGCAAAGATACTGATTTTTTTTCAGTTTCACAATACTTTTTGCATCTTATGAGAAAAAGTTTTCACTATTTTTTTTCAATCATTTAATCTTTAGACACTTGTAATTTAATAACTACTTTTCAGAATTGTCCTCTTGCGAAAGAGACATGATTTTTTTCACATTATTTTCCTCACATACTATCCAAACGATGTCATCGGAGAGCAATATTTCGTCGGACTCGGGGTTCATCATCAGCTCATCGTTGCGTTCGATAGCTATCACCAGAGCCTGGTAACTTTCACGAATGGCAGCTTTGCGGATGGAACTACCGTTGAAAGGATGATTTTCGGTAATAAGCAGGGAGTAGAGGTCCATCTGTTGGCGTGCCGACTTGGGTTTTATTAGTTCGTCGTCAATCTCCACAAGGGATTTGAGTGCCGCCACCTGCTCGTCGCTGCCAACGATGGTAATCTTGTCAGCGGGGTAAAGCACCGTGTCGCGGCTCGGCAGGTTGATGACCGCTTTTCCGCGCGTTATGGAGACGATGTTCACTTCGTATTTCTCCCTGAGCTGAAGGTCTTTGAGAGTCTTGCCCACAAACTCGGAGTCGCTGCTTATCACCATCTGCTCGAGGTAGAAATTTTTCGCCTCCTTTTCGGGAATCAGCACGGGAGCCTGCTTTTTCTTTTCCTCGGCACGCACGTTGAGGTTGTGCATAAACCTCGACTCAATCTGTTGATAGAAATGCAGGATGCTTTTGGAATTTCGTATCAGAATGAACAAAACAAAACCTATTACCAGTAGATAGCCGGTGGCAAGGTTGACATACGAGGTCATCACCACACCAAGGAAAATTAAGGCTGCAATGTAACGCGACAGCGACAACGACACAAGCAGTCCGTAGTTGATTTTGCGTTCCTGCAACAGTTTCTTCAGCAGGGTGAAAGCCTTGTTTTTTTTGCTTATCAGAGCGCGCAAGAATGGTGCCATCACCAACAAAGTTATAGCAGCTCCTACCACGCCGCCCCAGAAACCTTCTATCTTGGTGGTTATAAAAGGTTTCAGGAACAAATTAGAAATCAGTATTATAGCCACGAGAATGGAGCCGTAGATAGCGAGAGCGAAGAGCTGTGCTTTAACGTAATCGCGCACATTGTTTTCCTGCTCCACACTCTTTGTTCCCGAGCTATAGCGGCTTAGCAACAGCTTGGCCTTTTCGGGGATATGTGGGTACACTTTGTTGTACACCGGCACCGAAAGGCGCATAAAGAAAGGCGTGAAGAAGGTGGTGATGATAGACACCGACACTATGATGGGGTACATAAACGGATCTATCACTTTGAAACTCAAGCCTAAAGTGGCGATGATAAACGAGAACTCACCTATCTGCGAGAAGCAGAAACCCGCCTGCATGGAGGTTTTCAAGTCCTGACCGGAGATAAGCACGCCCACGGTGGCGCTGAAACTCTTGATAAACATCACCGCCAAGGTTATCACCACAATGGGAAGCCAGTACTGCACCAGCACATGCGGGTCGATAAGCATGCCCACGGTGACGAAAAAGATGGCCCCGAACAGGTTTTTGATGGGGTTCACAAGGGTGTGAATCTTGTCCGCCTCGATGGTCTCGGCAAGGATGGAGCCCATCATAAAGGCACCCAGAGCCTCCGAAAAACCGGCCTTTGTGGCCAGATACACCATGCCGAAACACAAGCCGATGGAAAACACCAGCAGCGTCTCCTCGCCCATCAGCTTGCGCGATTTCTGCAACAGCGTGGGAATTACGTAGATACCCACTATAAACCAGATTATCAGAAAGAACATCAGTTTTACAAGGCTGAACGCCAGCTGAATGCCGTCGAACGACTTACTAACTGATATTGTGGAAAGTACCACCAACAGCAGCACCGCCACGAGGTCCTCCACCACAAGCACCCCGAACACTATGTTGGTGAACTTGTGACGTTTCATGTTCAAATCCTCGAAAGCCTTGATAATGATGGTGGTGGACGAGATGGAGAGCATGCAGCCGAGGAAGATGCAGTTCATGTCCTTCCAGCCGATGATTTTGCCTATGGTGTAACCCACGGTGAACATTATCACCAGCTCGGTGATGGCCGTTACCGCGCCCGTGGCACCCACAACTTTCAACCGTTTGAAACTGAACTCCAAACCCAAGGCAAAGAGCAGGAACACCACGCCTATCTTGCCCCACACGTTTATGTCGGCCACATCGGTGATGCCCGGGAACAGGTTGAACGCCGGACCGATAAGGAAACCGGCCACGATGTAGCCGAGCACTACAGGCTGCCTGAGCCATTTGAAAATTATTGTGGTGAGACCGGCCGTTACAAGTATCAGCGCAAGGTCGGAAAACAA
>DBXF01000069.1:21582-22251 GCA_002309295.1 Bacteroidales bacterium UBA1219
GTGAAGATGTGAAGGTGTGAGTTTTTGAGGGTGGCTAGGGCGGATGCGAGCGACGTTTTTTTTATTGTCTCAAAATCCCATTTAGAACAGCCCGTACCCTATCTGAATCCCCACGGAGTGACCGTTGAGGGCTTTGGGCTGGTCGGGGATATCGACACCCAAGCCGCCAAGCGCCCAGTTGAGGGAGCGGGTGAAAGGGTTGTGGGTATGGTTGAACTCGTAATAGCCGCTGATAAAAACACGCTTGGTGACATAAAAGTTGATGCCTGCCGTAAGACTGCCTGTAAGATACCATGCGCTGCTTATATCTTTCATTTTGGTGAGTTTGAAGGTATCCCAGCCGGCAAAGACTTCGAAGTTTTTTCCAAAAGGGTAATAAAAGCGAGGTGACGTTAGAAGCATAAACGGTACTGTAAGAAGAAACATTTCATCCCTCCCCCAATGTTTATCAAAAGCCACATCACCAATTATCAAAACAGCACCTGCCAATATTGTTTCAGCCATCCACCAAGGAGGATTAATAGAAATATAATTATGTCCAAAAGAAATATCTGCATTTGTGCCGAATTTGTCATCGAGCCTTGACGTCAAATATGTTTTGCTTGTCCAATATATTGATTGTAGGTTATTTAGGTATTGTGCACCTGTTGAAACCATAAAGCCATTTCG
>DBXF01000069.1:22391-22994 GCA_002309295.1 Bacteroidales bacterium UBA1219
TTGATTTTCTCCACAATCTGGTCGAAGTATGGCTGCTTGATACGGCTGATTTTACGCAACACGTCGCGCTCGATGTTGCCCATAAGCAGCTGGCATTTCACGTAGCTCTGCTTGTCCATGGGCTTGGTAAGCATCTCGTCGCTTAGGGTGAAAGTGTACTGCGGGTTGTAGTTCTTCGACGAAATCATGCAAAGATATATATAGCCTTCGTTCTCCTGCAGTTCGTTGTTCGAAACAATCAATGCAGGGTGAGGTTTGAAGGTGCCGTCGGGAAACATAAAGTTCACTTCGACGACGTCGCGCTGTTCGTACTTCATAGTGCTTTAGATTTCGTTTTCTGCCAGCCAGCGGGCGGTGTTCATCTTCGAAGTACAGAGGAATGCCTCGCGCTCCTCCTCTGCCGTCCATTCGCGTTCGGCGGTCTTGGGCTGTTCCGCGGATATGTGGAACACGTCGCCAAGCGAGCGTATCAACGCCACCACGTTCTTTGCCACTTTGCTCCGCCCGTCGTAGGTTATTGTCAATGTTGCCATATATTATAGTTTAAAGAAGGACTTCTATGTATACAATTTCTGATTTCCAAGTCATTTTATCCGTTTTTTT
>DBXF01000069.1:23141-23919 GCA_002309295.1 Bacteroidales bacterium UBA1219
CCAAATTTCTTCGTCTGTGCCTGTGCCGTGGTGCAAAGCAGTGCCGCAATGGCGAGAGGGAGAAGGAGACGGGGGATTTTTGGCATGTCGAAAGAGAGCAAGTTATTTTTCATGTTTTTGTTCGGTTATGCGTCCAAGAGAATTCTCTCCGCACTGCGTAGACGATTTCATACTCGGAAAAAAAGGGTGCCCAAATACTTTTGGGACACCCTCGTTAAAAATTATTCATTATGAAACAGTATTATTCCATCGGCCATACTGGCTGCAGGTTGCGGTCGCCGTAGGCGTCGTCGATCTTGCTGATGGTAGGCCAGTATTTGTCGTCGTGCGGCTGCGGGAAGGCGGCTTTTTCGCGGCTGTAAGGCATATCCCATTCGCTGGCGCAAACCACCTGCATGGTGTGGGGTGCGTTGTAGATGGGGTTGTTCTTTTCGTCGCTCTTGCCGTCCATAATGTCGCGTATCTCCTCGCGGATGGCGATGAAGGCGTCGCACAGGCGGTCGAGTTCGCTAAGCGGCTCGCTCTCGGTGGGTTCCACCATAAGGGTGTTGTGTACGGGGAAAGCCACTGTGGGAGCGTGGAAACCGTAGTCCATCAGACGTTTGGCCACGTCGCCGACAGAAACTTTGAGGCTGAACTCGTTGAAATCGACGATCATCTCGTGGGCGCACATGCCCTGTTTGCCGGTGTACAGTATCTTGTAGTACTTGGCCAGACGTGCTTTGATGTAGTTGGCGTTGAGGATGGCGTGTTTGGTGGCTTCGGTGAGGCCGTTGCC
>DBXF01000074.1:0-12219 GCA_002309295.1 Bacteroidales bacterium UBA1219
TTGTCGGAGTTAAATCGATTACATGTCTCGGTAAATCTCTTTTTTTATTCTCCTGTTCGCCTACGGCGAAAGAGATCTTGTAAATCTTGTTGATTTTCGGTTGTTGCGGATTTGAAACCTTTAGCTCATTGCCACAGGCAATAATCCGCAACATTTGAGTTTCGGGATTTGAAATCCCTATATTCTTTTGCGGGGTATGAAGAAAGGTTCAGTGAACCTTTCGATAGCCCGAAGGGCGGAGAAAAACAAATCCGCCGCAACTAACAAAACAAATCCGCCGCAACTGGTTTTGATGAGCACTTTGGCACGTCTCTACAAAAATCTATTCACTCATCACCTTTCACTATTCACAAAAATTTCGTATCTTTGCAAATGGCTACGGCAGGGTCGCCTATTGCCAACTATCTATAAATTAACGCAATGTCGCTAAAACCGCTGATAAAAAATCCTATCGGGAAGAACAACCCCATCACCGTGCAGGTGCTCGGCATCTGTTCGGCATTAGCGGTTACTGCGCAGATGAAACCGGCCTTGGTGATGGCCATCTCGGTAACGGTGGTGGTGGCGTTTTCCAACCTCGTCATCTCGCTGCTGCGCAACACTATACCGCCTCGCATACGCATCATAGTGCAGCTTGTGATAGTGGCAATGATGGTTATTCTGGTGGACCAGTTTTTGAAAGCCTTTTTCTACGAAACCAGCAAGCAACTGTCGGTGTTTGTGGGACTTATCATCACCAACTGCATAGTGATGGGACGCTTGGAGGCTTTCGCCATGAGCCACAAGCCGCTGGAGTCGTTCGTCGACGGTATCGGCAACGGCATCGGCTACGGCGCCATACTGCTGATAGTGTCGTTTTTCCGCGAGCTGTTCGGCTCGGGCACTCTGTTCGGCTACAGCGTGATACCCCAGAGCTGGTATGCCGAAAACGGCGGTTTCTACCAAAACAACGGACTTTTCATACTCCCGCCTATGGCACTGGTCATAGTGGGGGTGATAATTTGGATTCAGCGCTCCCGCAACAAGGAACTGTGCGAAAAAAACTAACGAAAGATGGGCAGCTACGTAAACATTTTCATACAGTCGGTGTTCGTGGACAACATGATTTTCGCGTTCTTTCTGGGGATGTGCTCATATCTGGCTGTGTCGAAAACCGTCAAGACCTCGTTCGGACTTGGTGTTGCCGTCACTTTCGTGATGACCATAACGGTGCCCGTCAACTACCTGTTGGACAAATACATACTACGTGCCGGCGCCCTCACTTGGCTTAGCGAGAGTCTCGGCGGCGTGGACCTCAGTTTCCTGTCGTTCATCATATTCATCGCGGTGGTGGCCGCCATCGTGCAGATTGTGGAGATGGTGGTGGAACGCTTCTCCCCCGCCCTGTACAACAGTCTGGGCATTTTCCTCCCGCTGATAGCTGTCAACTGCGCCATCCTCGGCGCGTCGTTGTTTATGCAGGAACGCGGCTACCAGAACATCGGCGAGGCTACGGTGTTCGCCTTCGGCTCGGGCATAGGCTGGCTGCTGGCAATAACGGGTATAGCCGCCATACGCGAAAAACTGCGTTACTCGCAGATACCCGCCCCCCTCAAAGGTCTGGGCATCACTTTCATCATCACCGGACTGATGGGCATAGCCTTTATGGCTTTCCTTGGGATAAAATTCTAACCACTAGGACTTCTGAACACGGATGACACGGATTTAACAGATTGATTTATTTTGAATTATCATGAAAGCATGATTGTGGATAAAACGAATTTTTAGAAACACCTTTATTATGAAACGCTTACCTTCACTGTCGAGAAACTTCGCTTTTGCCGTGAGGTTTTACTTGATGTGGGTGGCAGTATTCACTGTGGCACGTGCGGCCCAGCTGCTGCTCAACCTCGGCAACGTGGAGGGGACTCCTTTCTCCGACATTTTAAGGATGTTTTGGGTGGGACTTCGGTTCGACACGGTAATCTGCTGCTACCTGCTGATACTGCCGCTGCTGCTGATTTCTATCGAGACCTTTGCGGGACGCGAGATTAAGGCTCTGCGCGTGGCGACAATGGCGGTGGCCGTGGTGGAGAGCATCCCCGTGCTTTTGCTGCTTGCCGCCGACATCCCCTATTACCAGCATTTCGGCAACCGTTTCAACGTGATGGCCTTCGACGGGCTGGAAGGCAACTTCGGCACGGTGTTCAAAATGATTGTGGAGGAGCCCACTTTCGGACTGATGATAATCCCTGCCATCGCCGTGGGAATAGTGGTTTGGATTGTGCTGAAAAAGATAGTCCGCAGCAAACGTCCCGCTCCGAGCAAACACATCGTACCTAATATAATATACACCCTTCTGCTGCTTGTGCTGTTGTTTTTCGGGATGCGAGGCAACGCCAATTTCAAGACGCGTCCCATACAGCCGGGGCTGGCGTTTTTCTCCAACAATCAGACCGTCAATCAGTTGGGACTGAATCCCTGCTATGTGTTTATACGCAGTCTTTCGCGGCAGGACCAAGTGGAGCTGCATTTCTGCGACGACGACGAGGCCATCGCCGAAGTGCAACGGCAGCTGGGCATCACCGCCCCCGATGCATCGTACCCCATACTCCGCAAAATATCGCCACAAGGCACCGCACACAGCTACAACGTGGTGTTTGTGATAATGGAAGGGATGTCGGCCAACAACCTGAGCCACCACGGCTACCCCAAGGCCATCACCCCGTTCCTCGACTCGTTGCTGCAGCACAGCCTCTATTTCGAGAACTGCTACACCAGCGGCGACCGCACCTGTCTGGGCACCTACTCGTCGGTGGTGTCGTTCCCCACCATCTACGGACAGCACCCCATGTACAACACACCCGTGAGGACCTTCAACAGCATTGCCTACGAGCTGAAAAGCAACGGCTATGCGACGAACTTTTTCGTGAGTCACAACAAAAATTTCGACAACACCAACGCATTTATGATGGCCAACGGCTACGACAGACTGTACTCCGAAGAGGACTACCCGCCCGAGGCGCTGAAGACCATCTACGGCGCGCCCGACGACTACCTGCTCGACTTCGCCGTGAGACGGATGGACACCCTTGCCGGCAACGGCAGTCCGTTCCTCGCCACCATACTCACCGTGAGCAACCACCAGCCCTATTATATCCCCGAAAAATACCGCGACCCCGACAAAGCGGAATGGGAGCAGGCGGTGGCTTTCTCCGACGACGCCCTGCGGCAGTTCTTCGCAAAGGCCGCCACACGTACATGGTTCGACAGCACGCTGTTTGTGCTTGTGGCCGACCATGGCAATGCCAACGACAACACCTATCCGCTGAGCCTCAGCTATTTCCACTCGCCGCTGATATTCTACGCACCAGCGTTTCTTGCTCCACAGTCGCTCGAATGCATGGCATCGCAAACCGACATCTTCCCCACCATTATGGGAATCCTCGGGCTGCCCTACTACAACAACACTTTCGGCATCGACCTGCTGCGCGAGAGCCGTCCCTACACCAGCATGATGAACTCGTCGGGCTACGGCATTATAGGCAAGGAGTGGTACCTGGTGTACCTCACCGACAGCGGCAAGAAAAGCCTCTACCACTACCGCGACGGCGACCCCGCCGACCACATAGCACAGCACCCCGACATTGCCGACAGCATGGACAACTACGTCACCAGACAATGGCAAGCCGCCGCACACATTCTGAAAACCGGAAAGACTTTTTACAAGCACTGAATTACCAAAAAGGAACAGTCACAAACCTATGAAAATCAAAAACATAAAACCTTCGACCAACTTTCTGTTCGTGGCAAAGAACTACCTGTTCTGGGTTGTGGTGTTTTTCCTTTTCCGCTTGGCCCTGTACCTCATCAACAGCGGCGACATGGGCGACTTCAGCGTGACGGACAAAGTGCGGATGTTCCTTATCGGACTGCGGTTCGACACCGCCATCGCATGCTACATGCTTGTGCTTCCGGCCGTGGTGGCAACGATCGAAGCATTTGCAAAACGTCGCCTGCGGGCAATGGACATCGGTTTTCGGGTGCTTTACACGATATCGGCCGTTGCCGTACTGCTGATAATGGCGGCGGACATTCCCTATTTCCAGAACTTTTTCCAACGGCTGTCGGTGTCGGTTTTCAACGAGATGGAAGGCAATTTCGGCACCGTGGTGAAAATGATTGCCGGAACACCCGCCTTTCTGCTAATGCTTGTGCCCGTAATTGCTTTATCCATAGTATTTTGGGTATTCCTAAAAAAGACACATCCTGCCGACAGCAAGTACAAAGCCGACAAAACGCCCACCAAAATCGTTTACAGTCTTCTGCTTTTCGCACTGATTTTCATAGGCATGCGCGGCAACGTGAATTTCAAACAAGGTCCCATCCACACCCGCGACGCATATTCCTCCACCAGCCACATACTCAACCAGTTGGGATTGAACCCCTGTTTCGTTTTTATCAAAAACACCAAACAGTCCGCCCTGTTCGACATCTCATTCACCGACGATTCCGCGGCAGTGGCCGAATCGCAACGGCAGCTCGGCATAACCGAACCGAACAAGGAGTTCCCGCTGATGCGGATGGTAGAGCCTTCGGGCGAGGGACACCGTTACAACGTTGTGCTGGTGCTGATGGAAAGCATGTCGGCGTACAACATGCAATATTTCGGCTACGAAAAAGGCATCACGCCATTTCTGGACTCCCTTGCCCACGAGAGTCTGTTTTTCGAGAACTGCTACACCTCGGGCAAAGTAACG
This sequence comes from Bacteroidales bacterium UBA1219, assembly GCA_002309295.1. Classification (GTDB taxonomy): domain Bacteria; phylum Bacteroidota; class Bacteroidia; order Bacteroidales; family P3; genus UBA1219. The sequence goes on from DBXF01000074.1 coordinate 4,740, forward strand.
AGTCGCGGCATATACTCCTGCATAGTGGGATACCCCACCATCTTCGCTTACCAGCCGCTGAACATCGCGCCGATGAGGCGGTACAACAGCATGGCCTACGAGCTGAAAAGGCACGGCTACAGCTGTAATTTCTTCGTCAGCCACGAAAAAGAGTACGACAACTGCAACAATTTCCTGCTGATGAACTCGTTCGACAAAGTCTATTCCAAAGAGGACTACCCCGAATCGGCCATTGCCAACAGCTGGGGTGTCGCCGACGATTTCCTTTTCGAATACGCTTTGGGCAAGATGGACAGCCTCTCGGAGTCGGGACCCTTTTTCACCACCCTACTCACCATCAGCAACCACGAGCCGTTCGTTATTCCTGAGAAATACCGCACTCCCGACAAAACCGAGCGCGAGCAGATGGTCAGCTACTGCGACGACATGCTGCGGCAGTTTTTCGCGAAAGCGTCGCAACACCCATGGTTCGACAGCACCATTTTCGTGCTTGTAGCGGACCACGGCAAGCCCCTTGACAACACCTACCCACTGCCGCTGAGCCTCTACCACTCGCCCCTTATCTTCTACGCACCTTCCGTCATAAAACCTCAAATCAGCGATGCGATGGCCTCGCAGAAAGACATCTTCCCCACCGTGATGGGAATCCTCCAGATGCCTTATTGCAACAACACTTTCGGAATCGACCTGATGCGCGAGAGCCGTCCCTACACCATGATAATGAACGAACAAGCCTACGGCATCGTCGGCAAGGAGTGGTATATGGTGCGGCAAACCGACACAGATCTGAAATACCTGTTCCGCTACCGCGACGGCGACCCCACCAACCACATCGCCCAACATCCCCAAGTGGCCGACAGCATGGAACAATACGCCTTTGCGCAATGGCAAGCCGCCATCTACCTGTTGAAGACAGGAAAGACTTTCTATAAGCACTAAGAATTTGGGCTGATTGCGTTACTCCCCTTTCAGCCTCGCCTCCAGCTCACGATAGTCCTCGAGGGCGTTCCAGATGGCGTCCTCCGAAAGCACTCCGCGTTTAAGGTTGGCAGGCAGAAGTCCGGCCTCGTCGTCGGCACGGTCGTGATGCCATCCGGCACTGCCGAGGTACGTGTCCAAAACAGCGTAATCCTCTTTAGCTTCGGCAAAAGCGTCCAAGGCCGAGTTCAGCTGCTCCACGGCGACTTTCAGACGTTCCAAACGTCCCTCCATTTCTGTAATTCGGTCGATATTCATACCTGTGGAAACGGAAAAAACATCGGTTTATTGCCAGCGGTTCGCAACATCAATCCCGAAAATACTGAAAGATTTTTTCATATCGGTGTAATAAAATGAAGAACTTGACGTTATAGGCAGTTGAAATGAGCGAGTACCTAATTATATCGACCTCTGTGGACCTGATGCGCACAGCCTCGGACAGCATAGTTTTTGTGTCGTCCGACGGCAACTATTCGTCGTTTATGTTCACCAGCGGCGACTCGCGCATCGTAACCCTACAGTTGGGACAAGTGGAACAACTTATCGCCAAACAGCTCTCCACCACACGAAGCAACTTTATCCGCTTGGGCAAAAGCCTGATAATCAACCGAAAATACATAAACTACATAAACGTTCCAAAACAACAGCTGGTGCTCTCCGACGAGCACAGCTCCACACACTCGCTGACAGCATCGAGAGAAATGCTGCGAAATTTGAAAAACATTATTGAGAAAGAACTGGAACAGCAATGAAAGAAACGTACGAAATAGGAGACAACGAAGTCCGCGTTGTTGGCGGCGATGACGACAAAGGTCGCAAACCGCGTCTGCGCCGGATTATCAATATAATTGCAGTCTGCGTGGCTTTGGCCGCAATAGGAGTCATTTTAGCAGTTGTACTTCTACAGGACAAAGATCCCGAAACACCCGGCAACGGCACAACCGATGTGCAGGGTACAGGCAATACCCCAACTGCCATAGATTCCATCTGGTTCTGCAACACCGACAACTCCCGAGCTTCCGAAATTGCCCTCTCCGACACCCTTATCGACTCCATAAACCTTCAAATACTCACCCCTTACAACGTGTCGCCCGAACTGTATGTGGGACAGATAGACACTGCCGACAAAAGCATACTGTTCGCCTCGCAGGCAGCCGATTTGGCGAGGGACCGTGGCAAGATTGTGGGTGCTTTCGTATGTGCCGGCGAACCGCTTTCGTGGGGACTTTCTAAGAAAGGCTACTGTGCCATCTTCGGCGACAGCATCACGGTTGGCATGGCCGAGAACTCGCCGCTGTTCGAACAGGCCACTGATGTGGGCGGATATTTCTTCCGCCAGTATCCCGCAGTGAGCAACGGCAAAATGGTGGAGAACAAACCGCCAAACCGCTCTTTCCGCCGCGCCTTGTGCACGTTGGACGGCAAAATCTGCGTGATTTTCACCCCCGACCGTGTTCTGATGAACGATTTCAGCACCGCACTTGTGAAACTGGGCGTGAAGGACGGCATTTTCCTCGTAGGAAGCACCGCACACGGCTGGTACCGCAGCCCCGACAACGACAATGTGGTGCAGCTCGGATTCCCACGCGCCCCGAGAATGAAGAATGTCAATTACTTGATTTTCCGCCGACAGTAAGTTTGGCAAAAAGATAAACGCAGCTCCCACCGAGGAGCTGTTTTTTTTTGCATCAAGCTGACAAAAAAGTATCTTTTCGGTTCTTTTTTGGGCAAAAGACAGCCTTTTATTACCCTTCTCAATGTATGAAATTACTCCCGAAATGCAATTTCATACAATAAACGGCATATTTCGTACAATGGACGGCAACAACGGTGTTTTGTGTCGGCAAATTGCGTAATTTTGCTTCATCAAAACATCAAAATTATGGTTAGAAAAATAATAACAACATTGACATTGGCAGCCGCCGCCCTTGTGATGGCCTCCTGCGGCGGCAAGGTGGAGTATGCCGACACGGTGAACGGCGTGTACCACTGGAAAAGCTCTTTTTGGTTCAAAAAGGATGAGCAGGCTTTTATGTCCGAAAACAAAATCGGCAAAATGTATCTGCATTTCTTCGATGTGGATAAGTATGACTACGAAGAGACTGACGAAAAATTCGGTCCAAAATCCACGTTGGATATCAACAACGACCTGCCCGACAGCGTGGAGATTGTGCCGACGATTTTTATAACACCTTCGGCCATAAAGAATTACAGAGAGTATTACAAATTCCTCGCCCGTCGCATCTACGCCATGTGCGACAGCTACGACATCACGCCCAAGGAGATACAGTTCGACTGCGACTGGACCACCTCGACCCGCGACAGTTTCTACTGCTTTTTGAAAACGATACGCGGCGAACTCGGCAACTATTTCCCAAAGATACGACTTTCGTCGACCATACGCCTGCACCAGCTGAGCCAGACTCCGCCGCCCGTCGAAGAAGGAGTGCTGATGTGTTACAACACAGGCGATTTCAAGGATTTCGACACCAAAAACTCCATACTCGACATAAAGGACGTGAAACCTTATATGAAATACCTGAAAAGCTACGACCTGCCACTGTCGCTTGCCCTGCCAATCTACGAATGGGATGTGGAATTCGATACCAACCGAAATTTCATAGAATTGGACAACTACTGCTATATTTCAGAAAATTATAGCAAAAAAATTGACAGCAACCTATTTCTCTACCACTACGAATTTGGGCCTACCGTGTACGTCCGCCACGAACATGTTGCGGCTGCCACCTTATTGGAAGCCAAAGATATGGTACAAAAAGCCTACGGCAAAAAAATGAACATCATTTTATATCATCTTGACGAAAGACACCTTAAAAAATACACAAAAAATGAAATCGAAGAAATATATCGTTAGCGTTATTGCACTGCTGTTGTCGTGCAAGGCAATGGCCTGCTATTTCGGAGGATACGCCGACCCCGTGAATCATTACCTCTTTTTCCTCGGCTATCCATCCACCTCTTGTTGCAGCAATTATTACCAAGAATGGAGAACAAAATACAACAAACTTCTCCACGACGAAAACGTAGCTTTCTGGCACAAATACACCGGCAAGAAAGTGTCAGCCGAAGAGGTGGAAAAAGCCATCTATTCGGGCGAAAAGCCTTCGGGCAAATACGCTTTCTACGAATATCTCATCAAACTGAACGACACCGTGGCCATCAACTACTGGAACGTGGTGAACTGCGACTACAACAGCATTCTGCGATGGGAACGCTCGGTTTGGTACTACCCCACCAAGGAAGATGAGGAACAGCTGCACTCCGAAAAACTCCCGTACGAGATAGACATCAACAGCATCGCCCACTGCCCGAACCGTGATATCCGCAACCGCTACGCCCTGCAGCTAATGAGGATGGCTTTCTCGAAAGAGGACTACAAACTTGTAACCGAGGTATGGAACAAATACGGCAAAAAGATACCTGCCAGCGCTCTCCGCACACACTGCAAGAGCTACTACGCCGGGGCCATGCAGCACTTGGGACACAAAACCGAGGCCGCAATTGCTTTCGCCGAAATCGAATACTATAACTACTGGCTCCACTACGACGTAAACGTGGTTAAAACCGTTTACCAGCACCAGCCCAACTGCAAAAGTCTGGAATTCATCGTCCAACAAATAGTCAATCAGCATTTCGACGACTGCTACGGCTGGAACAAGAAAAGCCGCAACTATCAGAAACAGAAAAGCGACGCTTTCAACAGTCTTGCTGATTTCATCCTCACCGACGGCAAGTCGAAAAACCCCGCCCTTTGGAAATCGGCACAAGCCGCCTTTGCCTACACCAACGGCGACAGAGATTTGGCATTCAGACTCGTACAGCAGGCCGACTCGCTGAAAGGCACCAAAAACGTGAAAGAGAACATACGCATGATGCGGCTGCTGTGCCTCGCCTCCGACACCACCAAAAACGACACCGTTTACGAGAACGACCTTCTTCCCGACCTACGTTGGCTTGTGGCACAGATTCGCAAAGACCAGAAAACCAACAAAGAAGGGTTTTCCTACGACGCCGATTTCGAATATGAGGATGTTTCCAATTTCGCACAACATAGGGCAAAAATTATGCGACGCACCGTGTTGCTGGAGATTGTGCAGCATTTCAATAAAAAAGGAATGTCCCAACGCAGCCTCGCTTACCTCGACATGTACAGCAACCTGATCAATGTTGACGTCGATTACTGGGATAAGTCCGACTATGCAACGCCCTTCTTTGTGTTTGCCGACACCACCGATGTAAAAAACGTAAAACAACACGTGTCTTTCTTGAAATCGGGCGGCGAAAGCGACATGGACAAATTTCTCATCAGTAATAGCAGCAAGAACTACACCCTTTTGTGCGAACTGATAGGCACCAAATACATGCGCAAGGAGATGTGGAACTCCGCCATCGCCTACCTGAGGCTGGTTCCCAACAAATTCCTCAAATCGCAGAACATAGAACCCTACCTCAGTTCCTCAAACCCCTTTGGCGAGCAATGGATAACCTCCTCGAAACAAGGCAAATACTCCTTGGCGGAATCGCCTTGGAAAGAGTACCGCGACAACCCCACAAAACTGCAATTCTGCAAAACCATGAAAAAACTCAAAGACATAAGCAGCAACGGCAAAGACGCCGCAACAAGAGCCGAGGCACGCTACGCATACACTGTGGGGCTGTATCAAGCCACTTTGGGAAAAAACTGGAGCTTAACCAGATATGCAAAAGGCTACGTCAACATATATTCCTTAGAAAATATGTATTATACACCAAGCAGAAGGATAGTGCTGCATATCAACAAAATGCTGGACAATGCCCTGGCTGCAGCAGGAAAAAACGACACCATTATTATCGACAAATGCTATGCTATGAAATACTCAATTGTCGGTGATTTGGCAAAATACTACATGCCTGTGAAATACGATTGGGTAAATTATGAGAAATACAAGCGGCAGCTGGAAAAACGAAGCAACTTGGAGAGCCGTTTGGAGAGTAATATTTTTGAAATGTGGAGCAACCAACGTGATATTACTAATATATATGGATACTTGGACCAGACTTTCTGCGACTCGGAGGAAGACCACAAGCCACAAAAGAAAGAAAAACAAAAACACACCATCTTTATGCCGGTAAACGGCCGGATATATTTCGAATGCTAACCATGATTCTTTTACTGAAAAAGTCCCCGCTTTATTGTGGGGGCTTTTTGTGTAAAAATTACACCAAAAATTGACAAGAAACTGGAAAAATTTTCCAAAAAATCACCCCAAAAACACATTTTGTTGAAAAAAAATACATAATTTTACAATTGATTTTCAGCGTGTTATAAAATTTGCGTAAAAATAACGCAAAAATATTTGGTGGAAATCAGAAAAAGTTGTAATTTTGCGTTGAAATTACACAAATAAAAATTTAAACGAAAAATGGAAGAACAGAAATTCACATATCAGTACCCGCATCCGGCCGTGGCAACGGACTGTGTGGTGTTCGGGTTCGACGGCAAGAAACTGAAGGTGCTCCTTATCCGTCGCGGCGTGGAGCCGTTCAAAGGTCTGTGGGCTTTCCCCGGAGGTTTTCTGCGGGTGGACGAGACCGCCGAACAGTGCGCCCTGCGCGAACTTGTGGAGGAGACCGGCCTTGAGCTATCGCAGATGAAACAGCTCGGCGTCTTTTCCGACATCGACCGCGACCCGCGCGAACGTGTCATCTCCGTGGCTTTCTACGCCTTGGCCAAGAGCTCCGAAGTGCGTGGCGGCGACGACGCTGCCATTGCCCAATGGTTCGCCATCGACGACGTGCCGCACCTCGCCTTCGACCACGACTACATACTGCGTCAGGCCATGCGCAAAATCAAGGAGGACATACATTTCGAGCCGGTGGGCTTCGGCCTGCTCGACGAGGAATTCACCATCGCCGAACTGCAACGACTCTACGAGGCAATACTCGGGGTGCATTTCGACCGCCGCAATTTCCACAAGAAACTGCTGCAGACCGGAATCCTCGAAGAGGTCGAAGAGGATGACGACGTGGTGGCTGAGAAAAACGCACCCTCGTACTACGGTCATCACAACGAGATGAAGTCGATGGAGATCAACGCTCTGTTCGGAGGAGTACCGAAACACTTAACAAATAAAATGTTATCGCTTGTAGGCAAAGAGCCAAGCGCATCCGAGCCGAGACCCGAAAAGGGCACTCCCGGACGCAAGGGCAAACTCTTCCGTTTCAAAAAGGACAAGTACGACAAACTGAAAGAAAACAACGAATTCCGTCTGGAATTTTAAAAAAACGAATCATTAACCATTTAAAAACTTAAAATCATGACAGCACAAGACAACAAAAATCAGGGAATTTACAACGACAACGGCAAACAGAAAATCATAAACTTGATAATTTTGGACAAAAGCGGCTCGATGAGCAGCATAGCAGGTGCCGCCATCATGGGTTTCAACAAAACCATCGAAGGCATACGCGAAGCTCAGGAACGCTACAAGGACACACAGGA
>DBXF01000074.1:12280-21665 GCA_002309295.1 Bacteroidales bacterium UBA1219
CGCGACTACCGTCCCTGCTGCTGTACACCGCTCTACGACGCCATGGGAATAAGCCTCACTCGCTTACTTGGCCAGATACAGAATCTGCCAAATGCCACCGCCGCTGTAACCGTCATCACCGACGGCCTTGAAAACTCCTCTCACGAATACTCCGGCAGCGACATCAAAGCACTTGTGGAACGTCTGCAGAACGAAGAGGGCTGGAATTTCGCCTACATCGGNNTCGGCACCAACCAGGATGTGGAAGCCACCGCAGCATCCATATCTATTACGCAAACAATGTATTTCGAGGACACCGCAGAGGGCATGAACGAGGCTTGGGAAAAAGAACGCAAATCAAAAAGTCGTTTTTTCCACAGATTGGATGCTATGCGGTTTAATGTGGCAGGAATGTCGGCAGCGGAAAAGAAAATGGCCTATGCCGCAATGAACAGTTCAAGCAAGAACTACGAGGAAATCAGCGAATACTCACACCGTTTCACGCCAAACCACATCGACAGTCTGAAAACCAATCAGATATTCGTGTTCGGCAGCAACTCGGCTGGAGCACACTACGGCGGTGCGGCACGCACAGCTGTGGATAAATTCGGTGCCATCATGGGACAAGGCGAGGGCCTGCAGGGACGGAGCTACGCCATCCCCACTATGGGAACGATGGGCGAGACAGAAGTCGCAGTGCAGAATTTCATCGCTTTCGCCAAACAGCACCCCGAACTCACTTTCCTTGTTACACAAATTGGCTGTGGCATAGCAGGTTACACCCCTCGCGACATCGCTCCGATGTTCATGCAAGCCATCCATGTGGAAAACATCTGGCTGCCGAAAGAATTTTGGAACGAACTGATATAACCTATTTTAAAAAAAGGAAAATGAACCAAAAAAGAAAAGAACCCGGCAATTGGTTTCTTCGCGAAGGACACTACGACGACATAAGCGAGGAACGACTGACAGAAACAATGTTTATGCTAAAAAATGTGGCAGACGAAACCAACACCACACTTAATCAGGTGATAAGCGTTTACAATGCTGCGAGCAGAAACCGCTTGACAGAAGTCCTACTCGACAGTGGCGATGCTTTCGACGTTGTAATCAAAGACTTTAAAAAGTGGAATTCTTCCGACGGATTTCTCAAATTAAAACTAAGCGGAGACTACCTTGCCGACGAGATGAGAGTAAAAATAGTAAAAAACACTGATAACTAAATATGTTAGGAGCAATAATTGGCGATACCGTGGGCTCGGTGTACGAGTTCAACAACATAAAAACCACTGAATTCCCGTTTTTCGGCTTCGGCTGCAACTACACCGACGACTCCATTATGACTATGGCCGTGGCGGAATGGCTCGTGCAGGACCCCGACTACAAACTCGACACCTTGGAAGATTGCATGGTGCGTATGGCAAAGCAGTTCCCCTGTCCGATGGGCGGCTACGGCGGAGGCTTCAACCGCTGGCTGTTCCATCCCGATGAGGTGAACAATTACGACGAAAGTCGCAAATCGTCAACAAAATCCATTGCCGACGTACTCGGTGGAATGGCGATAGGACAAGAGGAAAAAACCATCAAGCGCAAGCCCTACAACTCGTGGGGCAACGGCTCGGCAATGCGCGCAAGCGCCGTGGGCTGGATGTTCGACACCCTCGAGGAAACCGAGCGGGTGGCTGCAATATCTGCCGAGATAACCCACAACCACCCCGAAGGTATCAAAGGGGCGCAGGCCACCGCGGCGGCGATATTCCTGGCCCGCACAGGCAAAAGCAAGGAGGAGATACGCAACTTTATATCAACCACCTACGGCTACGACCTTGCCCGCACCTGCGACGACATCCGCCCTGTTTACCGTTGGGAGGCGTCGTGTCAGGGCACTGTGCCGGAGGCCATTGTGGCGTTCTTGGACAGCACCGATTTCGAGTCGGCGATACGCTTGGCCGTCTCCCTCGGTGGCGACAGCGACACCCTCGCCTGCATCACCGGCGGCATTGCCGAAGCTTTCTACAAAGAAATCCCCGCCGACATTGCCAAAACGATGTGGAACAAACTGCCCGAAAAATTCAAAGAAATTATAAAAAGTGTGGAAAGCCGCTCAAGCTACTGTCTTCCCCAAGGCATAGAATAGCCACTGCAGCCGGCGGTTTTGCCTCTCGGCAACGATAAACCGCCATAAAAAAGGAAAGGGGGTACGATTACTCGTGCCCCCTTTTTATTGTGAAAGTTTAACAATTTATCCTTTGTAGAAAGGCATGCGAACCACAACGGCTTTGAGCAGTTTCTCGCGGATTTTGATATAAATCTCGGTGTCCTTTTTGGAGAAAGCCGATTTCACGAGAGCTGTGCCGATGTTCTTGCCAGTTGAGGGCGAGGGGCAACCGCTGCGCACCTGACCGATAACGTTGCCTTCGGCGTCGCACACTTCGTAGCCGTTGCGGGGGATACCGCGGTCAATCATCTCGAAACCGACGATTTTCTTCTCCACGCCGTTGGCTTTCTGAGCCTCGAAAATGTCGCGGTTGATGAAGTTGTTGCCGTCAACAAATTTGGTGATCCAGCCGAGACCGCCTTCGATGGGCGAAATCTCGTCGTCGATCTCGTGGCCGTAGAGGCAGAAACCCATCTCCAGACGGAGGGTGTCGCGGCAGCCCAGACCTGCGGGCATGATGCCGAATTCCTTGCCAGCTTCGAACACTGCGTCCCAAACTTTCTGGGCATATTTCACGGGGATGTAGATTTCGCATCCGCCTGCGCCGGTGTAGCCGGTGGTGGAGAAAATCACGTTCTCAACGCCTGCGAAGGTGATGATCTGGAAAGTGTAGTATTCCATGTCGACCACGTTGGCAGCAGTGAGTTTCTGCATGGCTTTCAGTGCGTTGGGACCCTGAACGGCGAGCTGTGCCCACTGTTCGCTTTCGTTGATGAACTCTTCGCCGAGTTTCATACCGCGTTCGGCGGCAATCTTGCTCATCCAATTCCAGTCCTTGTCGATATTGGCGGCGTTGGGCACCATGAAATAATGGTCGTCGGCTATGCGGTAAACGAGCATGTCGTCAACAATACCGCCTTTGCCGTTGGGCAGACAGGTGTATTGTACTTTTCCGTCGGTAAGGGCGGCCACGTCGTTTACAGTAACGTACTGCATAAATTCTTTTGCTTTGGGACCTTTGGCGCGGAACTCACCCATGTGCGAAACGTCGAAAACTCCGACATTGTTTCTTACATTATTGTGCTCCACCACAAGTCCTTCGTATTGAATAGGCATGTTGTAACCAGCAAATTCGGCCATTTTGGCTCCCAATGCTATGTGCAAATCGGTGAAAGGGGTTGTCTTCATTTTATAACTATTTTATTTTGTGTTTAATACGTATTAAATTATTTTCTTTAGAGTGATGCAAATGTACGACTTTTTTTTTAGTTTGGGAAATTTTTGGGGAATTATTTTTCCCGATGCCCCACAAGCCCACTGCACACATATAATAATATCTTGGGGACGGATTTCAATTTTCAGAGAAAAAGAAATCTTTATTCAGCCAAAAACATATATTTTTTGTAACTTTTGGCTGAATTGAGCAAATCAAATCAGCCAAAAGTAGGTGTTTTTGGTGTAATTTGGCTGAATAAAGACTTGGAAAATCACAAAACTCAAACAGACAAAAAACTGATTACAAGGTAAATACATCGTGATTCCGTATTATTATTAGTTTTTTGCGATATTCCACGAAATGCAGTTGAGTGCGCCGCCTTTTCTTACGGCCTCCAAAGCAGGGATGCCTACGACTTCGCAATGCGGCAGGGCGTTCTGGATTTGCTCCAGTGCCTGACTGTCCTCCTCCGCTCCCAGCTGGGGCACAAGCACAAGATTGCCCACCTGCAGGAAATTGATATAGCACCAACTATCTTTGTAATGTTGTTTTACCTTGTATCTCAGCGTGATAACCTCGAATTTTTTATCCAAAACCTTCCGGAAACGATAGTAAAAATACTTCGAAAAATCTTGATAGTTGGTCAGCAGAATTTTCCCGTCGCCTACATAATGAACAATGCCGTCGCTGTGGCCGTAATATTCTTCTCTGTCCCACGGCAGAAACAGGATTTCGCACCGGAAGTTGTCGCGGAGAAGCCGCTCCACTTCGGCAGGGGTTTTGTCCTTGTTTTCCACAAAGATTTTGTCCGTCATAACAACGGTGTCGCCGCATTTCACCACATTGCCGCCGTCCAGCACGAGTTTGAGGTCTTTGCGGTATTTAAGCAGGTCGCCAAGGTGGTTTTCCTCCGCATTGAACACCTTTTCGGGGTCGGTTTGAGTGCGACGGTAATAATACGAACCTTGCAGATAATCAGGAGTGTATGTGTAAAAAACAAAACGGTCTTTTTCAATTTGTATGGGCATAAAGTCGCGGCACCAGATATCGTTGGTTTCCGTAAGGTAGTGGTACGGGATGCCGTGACTTTGCAGGACTTCCGTGATTTTGGCGTTCAGAGTCGGGCATTTCTCAGGTAACCGGCTTGAGAAATAGACGGTGTTTGTTTGAGGGTCGGTGGTCATTTGTATTCGAATCTATGAGTGTAATAATATTTCTTTTTGCCTTCTTTATTTACAGAATCCCATTCATCTTTAATTATTTTTGAATCATAATAGGCAAGTTTTTTATCCCCATCTTTGTTACCCGACCCATTTAATATATTTTTTCGGTCTATATCACCAAAATATCGATATGTTGATTTGGGTTCTATTTGCCTAACATCTTCTAATTCTTCAAGTTGCGGAGCCACATTTTGTTTTTGGCATGAATTAAGCATCATGATTAAACAATTCATTGGACCTGTCACAACAGTTCTATAAGTAGCACTTGTCGTTTCCCCATGTATTTCTTCCAATAAACTTCTAATTAATATTCCTCCATATTCTTCTTCTTTGCTATTGAAACATATATCAACTCCACTTAAATGATAGAACAAATCACCTACTTTATAGTCTTTGCGTTTATAAGCGATGTCTTTATCGTGTTCGAAAACACCCTTTTTATAATAATAGAATTCAATTTCCGCAAAGTAAAATGTCTTTTCTCCGCACTTTATGCAGAAATAGTTGAACAAATTTTTTGCTATTTCTTCAAATTTTGCTTGAACGTTTTGACCATTCAAACCGTCCAATGGCTTTTGTAATGCTTCTTCTATTGTCATGATTTTGCGAATTAATTGGTTAGAAATTTTATGCAAAGGTATACCGAAAAAATGGACTGACCAAAAATTTTCGGTTAAAAATGGTTAAAGTTTTTGAAAAAGTTATTTATAATTTAATAATTATAAATAATTATTAATCAATATTTTATATTAAATTTTTATGGCACACTAATTGATTGTTTTTAAAATGAACATTTACTACAAAAAATGTGTCCAATAAAACGTGTCGGAGACACGTGCTCTCAATAACCCCACACGGAAGTGTGGGGAGAAACAGAACCACCACACACAATATTGCGTGCCAAAGGCACGCCACTATTTTTGGTCGCGTCTCTCCGAGACGCGGATTAACAGAGAGGGAGCATCATACCCCACACTGCGTGCCTTGTGTGGGGTTATTAAGAGTAAGCCCCTCCGGGGCATTTTGGATGGCCGAACAATCAAGACTCAAAAACAAAAACACTCCTATTAATCACTCATTCAGCAAAATATACACATTTAGTAATGCAATAAAATCAGTCTTAAATCAAAAACAATTAAAATTACTGCACCCCTTTACTCACACCCTCTCATACTCCAGATACTGATACCGCAGACCGCTCTTTTCGTCGGTGAAAATCTCCGAAGCGGAGACCTCGCGGAACTCCTCCGTGTCGATGGGCGGGAAAAAGGTGTCGGCGTCGAAGGTGGCGAAGACTTTGGTGAGATATATTTTGGCAACGAACGGTAAAAATTGGCCGTAAACGGTAGCTCCGCCGATAATAAACGGTTGTTCGTCGCTTTTACAATGCTCCAACGCCTCCTGAATGGAGTGCACCACCTCGCACCCCTCAAGTCCGGAGCCGTCGCCGTGGGTTATCACTATGTTGCGACGGTTGGGCAAAGGACGTTTCGGGAAACTCTCGTAGGTCTTGCGGCCCATTATTATGCAGTGCCCTGTGGTAAGAGTCTTGAAACGGCGCAAATCGTCGCTGATATGCCACAAAAGGCTGTTGTCCTTGCCGATGGCCCAGTTGTCGGCCACCGCCACTATCAGGGAGAGGTTGTTGTTTTCAGTCATCGCTATCAGTTTTTCCATTATAAAGCTGTTGCCTCGCGTTATCCAATCAAGACATCAATAACGAGACATCTATTTTTCGATAATTTTGAACAAATTAAATAAATGCAGATTTCATCTGCTTGATTATCAACATCGAAAGACACGAAAAGAACAAAAACTTTCGTTTTTTTTCGTATTTTTAGATGTTTTATTAATAACGTACAAACAGAAAAAATATTTTGAGTCGCCTCTTTTTGCTTTGGACAAAGATATTCTTAATGGTATGAAACCCGTCCTACCTAAATATCTCCACCGCCCTGTCGAAAATGCCTGTCATATAGGCAATTGCCATGCCGTAGTTGGAGACGGGTATCCCTGCCTGCATTGCGGGGAGCAGACGGCTCTCGAGCTGCTGGCCGGTAACCACGCATCCGCCGCACTGTATCACCATCTTGTAGCTTTGCAGGGGGTGCGGCAGTTGGTCGAAACCGCTGATAAAGTCGAATTGCGGCTCACTGCCGGAGAATTTGCGTATCAGGTTGGGCAGTTTCACACGGCCAATGTCCTCGCAAGTGGCTTTGTGGGTGCACGACTCCAGCATGGCTATGCGGTCGCCGTCGGCAATGGCGGAAAGCGTTGGGGTGCCTTGCAGATAGGCCTCGAACGGACCTTTGTGCCGCGCCAGCACAATGCTGAAACTGGTGAGCGGTATCTCACGCGGCACCACCTGCGACACATATCTGAAGGCCTGACTGTCGGTTACCACCAAATCCACATCTTTCATCCTGCCAAGCTGCATGGCCAGCTCCGTTTCCTTGCACACCACGGCCACGGAGTCGTTGTCCAATACATCCCTAAGCACTTGAACCTGAGGCAATATCATACGTCCTTCGGGGGCGGCGGAGTCGATGGGGGTTACAAGCACCACCTGACTGCCGGGCTTCAGCACATCGCCCAGAAGCGACTTATGGGCGTAAGCCGTCTGCGGCAGGTTATCGCGGATGGCCTGCAACAGCTCGTCGCGGTGCTTGGCCTCGGCGGTGGTTACGCGATACACCTTTTGTCCGTACTTTTTCTCCAAACGGGTAATCATTTCGTCGTCGGGATTATGCACATCCGTCTTGGAATAAATCAGCAGGAAGTTGATTTTTTTGTCCCGACATTCCTTCACGAGATTCTCCTCGAAGGGTGTGAATTTATTTTCGGAAAAAATTATGAGCGCCAGATTGACTTGAGCCAAGGCCTGCATGGTCTTGCTCACACGCAGTGCCCCGAGGTCGCCTTCGTCGTCGATGCCGGCGGTATCAACCCACACCACGGGTCCCACACCCTTGATTTCCATAGTCTTACGCACAGGGTCGGTGGTGGTGCCCGCCTCGGCGGACACAATGGCTATCTCCTGCCCCGTTATAAAATTGATAAGGGTGCTCTTGCCTTGGTTGCGTCGGCCGAAAAGACCGATACGCGGTTTCAGTTCGTTTCCGGTTGTTCCCATAATGTCAGTGGTTTTGAGTGTTGGTTTTTGCGTTTTTCCACAGAGCCACCAGCTGGTCGGTGGTCATCTCCGAAAGGGGCGTGCCCTGTTCGGCGGCCTGCCGTTCCACCTCCTTGAAACGGCTCTCGAATTTTTTGTTGGCTTTTTCGAGGGCGGTGTCGGGATTGATGCCCATGGTCTGCGCCCAAGCCGCAAGGGCGAAAAAGAGGTCGCCCACCTCTTCCTCGGTATTCTGTTGCGAGTCGGCTTTTTGCAGTTCATCCTCCACCTCGCGGCACTCTTCGGCCACTTTGGCGAAAGCCTGTTGGGGATTTTCCCATCTAAAGCCGATGCCCGAAGTCTTTTCCACCATGCGGTAAGCCTTTATCAGCGATGGCAGGGCCTTTGGCACTCCGCCAAGCACCGACTTGCGGCCTTCGGCCATCTTTATCTTCTCCCACTGTGGCGGATTGGCGTTGTCGGCGTTCTGGCCGTAGATATGCGGATGACGGAACACCAGCTTGTCGCACACGCCGTTTATCACCTCGGCTAGGTCGAACATGCCCTGCTCGCGGGCGATGCTGGCGTAGAATACGATATGCATTATTATGTCGCCGAGTTCCTTTTTCATCTCGGCGGGACGCTTTTCCACAATGGTGTCGGAGAGTTCGAACACCTCCTCGATGGTGAGGTGGCGCAGGGTGTCGAAAGTCTGCACCTTGTCCCACGGACATTTGTGGCGCAGTTCCTCGATGATGGTCGTAAGACGTTGCAGGGCTTCTAGTTCGGGAGTCATGACTTTTTTATTATCCCGGACTTGCGGTCCGGGTTATTCGATTATTGTGCTTTCAGCACATTTATTGTAATACTGTTTCTTTTTATGAAAAAGAGGAGGCAACAGCCGAAGCCTCTGCCTCCTCTTGAAGTTTCGTTTTTTCCGGACTTATTGCACGAGCAGAAGCACCGTGTTTTTTTCGGATTTCACAACGCCTGCAATTATGTCAAAATACAAAGTCTGGTCGTTGTTGTCCACAATACGGATTTTGCCTTTCTGCAAAGCCGAGATTATGGGGGCGTGGTTGTTCAGTATTTCGAACAGTCCGTCGATTCCGGGCAGTTGCACAAGTTTTGCTTCGCCTTCGTACAGTGTGGCATCCGGTTTTATTATTTTAACGTTCATTGCGTGCTTTTTTTAGTTGTTATTTGGAAGCTTCGGCAATAAGTTTCTCACCTTTTTCGATGGCTTCTTCGATAGTTCCTACCAGCAGGAATGCTGCTTCGGGCAGGTAGTCCACTTCGCCGTTGAGGATCATGTTGAATCCCTTGATGGTATCTTCGATGTTGACGAATTTACCTTCCAGACCGGTGAAGGCCTCGGCCACGAAGAAGGGCTGCGAGAGGAAACGCTGTACACGACGAGCGCGCGACACCACGAGTTTGTCTTCGTCGGAGAGTTCTTCCATACCGAGGATGGCGATGATGTCCTGCAGCTCGTTGTAGCGTTGCAGAATCTCTTTCACGCGCTGAGCGGTGTTGTAGTGTTCGTCGCCCACCACGTTGGGGGTAAGGATACGCGAGGTGGAGTCCAGAGGATCCACAGCGGGATAGATACCCAGCTCGGAGATCTTACGGCTAAGCACCGTCTGAGCGTCCAAGTGTGCGAAGGTGGTAGCGGGAGCGGGGTCGGTCAAGTCGTC
>DBXF01000074.1:21676-57292 GCA_002309295.1 Bacteroidales bacterium UBA1219
TCGGCAGGCACATACACGGCCTGTACGGAGGTGATGGAACCACGTTTGGTGGAGGTGATACGTTCCTGCATCAGACCCATCTCCGTTGCCAGTGTGGGCTGGTAACCCACGGCGGAAGGCATNNNGAGCCTGCCTGTGTGAAACGGAAGATGTTGTCGATGAAGAGCAGGATGTCGCGTCCGCCGGTTTTCTCGTCGCCGTCGCGGTAGTACTCGGCGAGGGTAAGTCCCGAAAGGGCCACACGTGCACGTGCGCCGGGGGTTTCGTTCATCTGGCCGAACACCATGGTGCATTTGGAATCCTTAACGGCTTCGGGGTCGATCTTGCTGAGGTCCCAGCCGCCTTCTTCCATACTCTTGGCGAATTCGTCGCCATATTTGATAACGTTAGCCTCGATCATCTCGCGGAGCAGGTCGTTACCCTCACGGGTACGTTCGCCCACGCCGGTGAACACCGACATACCGCTGTATTTCTTGGCTATGTTGTTGATAAGCTCTTGGATAAGCACTGTCTTACCCACGCCGGCACCGCCGAACAGACCGATTTTACCGCCCTTGAGGAAGGGTTGGATTAGGTCGATAACCTTGATACCGGTGTAGAGTATCTCCTGACTGGTGGAGAGGTTCTCGAATTTGGGGGGCTCGCGGTGGATGCCGTAGCGTTTCTCGTGCTGAGGTTCGGGCATACCGTCTATGGTGTTGCCGATAACGTTGAACAGACGTCCGTTGATGTTTTCGCCCACAGGCATTGAGATG
This sequence comes from Bacteroidales bacterium UBA1219, assembly GCA_002309295.1. Classification (GTDB taxonomy): domain Bacteria; phylum Bacteroidota; class Bacteroidia; order Bacteroidales; family P3; genus UBA1219. The sequence continues at coordinate 22,432 of DBXF01000074.1, forward strand.
GGGCCGCCGAGCGACTCAACTTCCATGCCGCGTTGCAGACCGTCGGTGGTGTCCATGGCTATGCAGCGCATGGTGCTCTCTCCGATGTCGTGCTGGCATTCCAGTATCACTTCGGCTCCGTTGTTCTTTTTTACCTTAAGTGCATCAAAAATATTGGGGAGTTGGACTCCGTCTTCGAAAGTTACATCTACCACAGCTCCAATGATTTGTGATATTTTTCCTTTGCTGGTTGTATCCATATTAACAGTGTTTTTTATTCTCTGATTAGATTTGCGAAATTACGAATTTTTTTTCAATTTTTGGGCATTTTCTTGAAAAAAATATTTCAACAGGTTTCAATATTTTGATTTACACCAATTTATAAATCTTACCCGGAAGGAATTTGCATACGTTTTTCAACTCAAGGGTAAGCAAAGTCTTGGCAATTTTTGGCAAAGACAGGTCGCAAAGCGAACTAATTTCGTCGATGGTCAGCTCCTTGTGCTGAAGCAGAAGGTCGTAGATAATCTTTTCCTCGCCCACAAACTCTTGAAACATTGTCTGTTGCACAGTTTTCTGATTCTTTTTGCGTTTCCATCCGGTGATGTAGAAAATGTCGTCGGCGGAGGTGAGCAGGTTGGCTTTGTTGGAACGTATCAGCATGTTGCAGCCTTCGGAGTAGGTGTCGTTTATCCGTCCCGGCAGGGCAAAGACGTCGCGGTTGTAGCTGTTGGCGATTTCGGCGGTAATGAGCGCCCCGCCTTTCTTTGCCGATTCCATCACCAGAACCACGTCGGACAGCGCGGCGATAATGCGGTTGCGGGCGGGGAAGAGTCCCGGGTCGAGTTTGGTGTTGGAAGCGAACTCGGTGAGCAGTCCTCCGTTGGCCACCATCTCCTTGGCAAGATTGCGGTGGGCGGCGGGATAGATGAGGTTGAGGCCGTGTCCCAGCACCCCCACCGTGGGCAGTCCGTTGGCGAGGGCCGCCTGGTGCGACGCCCCGTCGATGCCGTAGGCCAGACCGCTGACAATCAGCACATTCTCCGAAGCGAGCTCCTTCACTATCTGCTCGGTGGCGGTACGTCCGTAGTCGGTGGCCTTGCGCGAGCCAACGATGCTTACAATCTTGCTGCAGTTGAGGTCGGCGGTACCTTTATAATATAATAGTATGGGGGTGTCGTCGCAGTCGGGACGTTTCAGACGCTGCGGGTAGTCGGGGTCGTCGACAAACAGCAGCTTGATGTCGTTTTTCGTCACGAACTCCATCTCGGCTTCGGCGGCGGCCAAAATAGTTTTGTCGAGGATGTGATCGACGATAGTGCGTTTGCCGAAGGCCGCTTCGAGGGCTTTGCGGCTCTCCTTGAAAAGCTCCTCGGGGTCGGTGTACACCTCCAGAATCTGGCGGGCGGTCTTGCCTCCCACCTGAGGTATCATCGTAAGTGCAATCTGGTACAGTCGGTTCATATAGTGTCACGTTTTTTTAATACTTCGCCAAGGTAATTCAATGAGGAATAGCTGGTTGCAAGGTTTTCGAACATCTGTTCCCTGCTCACCCAAACGGCCTTTTCGATGCCTTCCTCGGTTTGTGGGGTGAGGGCGGCGGCGGCCGAATACATGTCGTACCACGCTGTCTGTTTCAGAATCCAGCGGCCGTCCATATTATATATATGGTATGTCTTGGCAATACAGCGGTCGGCAGCAACATCTCGCACTCCCGTCTCCTCCTGCACTTCGCGCACGGCGGCGTAGCGTATGGTCTCGCCTTTTTCCACATGTCCTTTGGGGAGGTCCCACTTTCCGAAACGGAAAATCATCAGCCTTTCGTCCTCGGGATTGCACACCACCCCGCCTGCCGCCTTGCGGAATTCGAAGGTGTTGAGCAGATAACGCAAAACCTTTGTCAGAGGGCATTTGCACATAACCACGAGGCTTATTTCGGCACCGTCGGAAAGGAACTCCGAAAAAATTTCGGAAAAATTTTCGTCGGTGCGAAAAAAATATTTTTTGTCGCGGGCAAAATCGGGTATTTTTTGCTCCGAATTGACAAAAGTTACAAAATTCGACCTGTAAAAAACCGTAAAATTATCCACTTTTTTTTACTTTTAACCATTAGCTACAAACTGTAAATCAGATATGTTGAAAAAAAGTCAACATTTTTTTCCCGATTTATGATTTGAGTATTGCAAAAATACGTATTTTTGCAATATGAAACAAATCGAAGAAATAGCACAGACCACAGCCAAGTTTTTACTTCAGGTAAAAGCTATAAAGCTAAACGAAAAGAACCCTTTCACATGGGCTTCTGGACGTAAATCCCCTATATACTGCGACAACCGCGTTACCTTGTCGTATCCCGAGATACGCACATATATCCGCCAGCGTTTTGTTGACGTCATCACCGAGAAATTCGGCGATTTCGACGTTATTGCAGGCGTAGCCACCGGTGGCATACCGCAAGGCGTACTTGTTGCCCAGGACTTGGGCAAACCCTTTGTTTACGTACGTCCCGAGGAGAAAAAGCACGGCCTCACCAACCAGATAGAAGGCTATATCCGTGAAGGACAGACAGTTGTTGTTGTCGAAGACCTCGTTTCCACCGGAAAGAGCAGCTTGGTGGCAGTGAAAGCTCTGCGCGACCACGGATGCCGTGTGAAAGGCATGGTTGCCATCTTCACCTACGGACTGAAGGTTTCCGAAGAGGCTTTTGCAAAAGAAAACGTGGACCTCATCACCCTCACCAACTACGACAGCCTTCTGAAAGTGGCCATCGACGAGGAATACATCTCTGAGGAGGACCAGTTCTCGCTGAAAAACTGGCGCAAAGACCCCGAGAAATGGTCGGAAGACCACATGAACCAATAACCGCGCCATGACCATTGAAAGCAAGAAGACACTGATAAACGCACCAGCCGAGAAGATATTCGCCTTTGTAAGCGATTTCAACAATTTCAGCAGCATGATGCCCCCGCAGGTGGAAGGCTGGCAGACCGACGGCAACACCTGCTCCTTCAAAATCAGCGGCTTTATGCAGATAACCCTCGAGATGGTGGAACGCACACCGTTCTCGAAAGTCGTCGTTGCCCCCGCCGCCGACTCCGGCAGCCCGATGCCCTTCAAGATGGTTATCGAAATGAAGGAGAAAGACAGCCAGACCGACACCCGAATCGCTTTCGACATCGACGCCAACCCCATGATGGTGATGATGATAAAAGGCAAAGCCAAAGACGCCCTCGACCTGATGGCCGACCAGCTGAAATATTACATCGAAAACCAACAATAACACTATGAAAGTCAGAGACAAATACTTCAAGCCCTATATGTCGGGCAAAGAGATTGCCGACATCGTGGCCTCGTTGGCCAAGCAGCTGAACAACGACCTTCGCGACAAAGACCCGCTGTTTTTGGGCGTTCTCAACGGCAGTTTCATCTTCGCCTCCGACCTGCTCCGCGCCATCGACTTCGACGCACAGATTTCGTTTATCAAAATGTCGTCGTACAGCGGCACCAGCACCACAGGCACAGTGAAACAGCTGATAGGCATCAACGAAGACCTTACGGGACGCACCCTTGTGATTGTGGAAGACATCGTGGAGACGGGCATCTCTATGGAGAAACTGCTGGCAATGCTGCGCGAGAAAAACCCCGCCGACATCAAAATCTGCACCCTTTTCTTCAAACCCGGCAAATTCCAGAAAGACTTCAAAATCGACTACATAGGCAAATCCATCGGCGATGACTACATAGTGGGCTACGGTTTCGACTACAACGGCTACGGCCGCAACCTCGACCAAATTTATGTTATTGACAATCAGTAATCAACAATAAAAACCAAACGTTATGAAATCACATTTGAAAAGAAACGCATTTTTCACAATAATCGGATTTACTTTGCTCATCCTGGCCATGATGTTGCTGTACGTAATCGGATCCAATAATTTCAAGCTGGATGTTATGTACGTCATCACACATGTCCTGATATTTGTGTTCCTTTTGTTTATCAACTATCAGGCCTTCAGAATGTGGCAATACGAGGAGACTCCCAAAAAGGACGACGTGGAGCTCGAAATTAAAGACACTACAAACGAGTAACTCCCTCTGTTTGAGATGAAAAAAGCGGACTTTATCCTTATTTTGTGCGTTGCCGCAGTTCTGGCACCGTTTTTCATTCCCGCCACCGGTTTTTACGACACCTTTGTGCACCTCACCGACGAGCATCCGTTTCTGATGAGTTTCGCCAAATTCGCCATTCTCTCCACCCTTGGCGAGATGATAGGTCTGCGTATCAGCAAAGGCACCTACTACACCAAAGGTTTCGGCATACTGCCGCGAATGATAGTGTGGGGCATCCTCGGTATGGGCATCTGCATGTCGATGATGATTTTCAAGGCCGGTATTGTGAACGTTATCGGCGTGATAGCCGCCGACTCCAGCGCCAGCGTGCCCGACTCCATTGCCAACATAAGCCAAATTTTCAAAGGCGACCTCAGCTGGGGCAAGGTGGGCATAGCTTTCTGCGTAAGCGTGGCCATGAACTCTATCTTCGCACCTGTCTTTATGACCCTGCACAAAATCACCGACACCCACATACTAAGCAACGGCGGCACGCTGGGCGGTTTCTTCCGTCCTATCAAGATGAGGGAAATAATAACCCACCTCAACTGGGACGTGCAGTGGAATTTCGTTTTCAAGAAAACCATACCGCTGTTCTGGTTCCCGGCACACACCATCACTTTCCTGCTGCCCAGCCAGTTCCAAGTGCTGTTTGCTGCACTGCTCGGCGTGGCTTTGGGAGTGATTCTGGCAATAGCCAACAACAAAAAATAGCAATCCCGTTGCGGTAACCCGTTTTAGGCGATGCCGCACAGCATGGCAACACTCGTTATTTATGAAAAAAGTTCTTTTGATACTCGCAACCGCAGCACTTTTCGCCACAGCGCAAAGCTCCGAAAAGGACACCGTGCCCCCCGCCAAGAAATGGGGCTATAAGTTATCCGGATTCGTAAGTCCTCAGCTGTTTTACGACTCGAGGCAGGTGGTGAGCGGCCGCGAGGATATGATGCTTTTCTACCCCAAGCCCATCGAAACCGACGTTAACGGCAACGACCTCAACGCCGTGCCCAACCTCAACATGCTGGCCATCTCCACCCGTCTGGCCCTCAGTTTCTGGGGTCCCGACGTGCTTGGAGCCAAGACTTCGGCCTACATCGAAGGCGATTTTACCGGTGCAACCGATGCAAGTATCAACCTGTTCCGTCTGCGTCACGGCTACATAGATATGAAATGGCACAGCACCGAGCTGCTGATGGGGCAGTTCTGGCACCCAATGGTTATCCACGAGGTGATGCCCGGCACCCGTCCGCTGAACATGGGCGCGCCCTTCCACCCCTACGCACGGTTTGTGCAGACACGTCTTTCGCAACGTGTCGGGCCGATGGAACTTCTGGGCGTGGCCGCCTTCCAGCTCGACAACAAATCCGCCGGTCCCGACGGGGGAAGCACCAAATATCTGAAAGCCACCACCATACCCGAACTCAACTTCCAGCTGCGCTACCGCGGCGACCGTCTGTTTTTGGGCGCCGCCTACCATCTGCTGGTGATACAGCCCCGCCTTTCAGTAACGGATTCGGCAGGTAATGAATTCAAAACCGGAACAAGAGTGCCGTCGCACAGCCTCACGGTGTTCGGAAAATACGAGTTCCCGCATTTCAGCCTACGCTCGCAGGTGGTGTGGGGCAACAACCTCAGCGCCATCTCCATGATGGGCGGATATATCGAAAGTCCCTTCGACGAAACGACGAAAAGCTACTCGTACCAACCTTTCGGATGCACCACGGCGTGGGTGGATTTCGGCATGAGCAAAGGCAAATGGCGTCCCGGCATTTTCGCCGGATACGGCAAGAACAACGATTTTGGAAAAACTCTGGAGAACGGCAGCCAAGTTTACGGCCGCGGTTTCGAGATAGAGAGACTGTGGCGCGTGCAGCCGCGTATCGCCTTCTACCCCAGCGAGAAAATCGGACTCTTTTTCGAAGTGGAATACACCCGTGCCTATTACGGTGAGGAAGACCTTCTTATCGGTCCTTTATGTTATAAGCCGGGATTCCCCGTGAGCAATACGAGAATCATACTTCAGGCAATTTACAACTTCTGATGTTCAAAACTTTCGTAAACCACCCTTTTTCATAACAGAAAAAAACGTATTTTTGCAAAAAAAATAAACAATGCTAAGCAGACATTTCCTACGCTCAAAAGTGCTTCAAACGCTGTATTCGTGCAACGTTTCCGACGGCAACGACATCGACGTTGTGCAGAAGAACTTCATGCACAATATCGAAAGCTTCAACCGATTGGAAATTAACCAGATATACACCTTGGTACACTTGCGGAATTTCGCCGCCAACTTTATCGAAGAGGGCAAGCAGAAATTCATCCCCTCCGAGGCCGACAAAAACCCCAACATGCGGTTTGTGGACAACGCTTTCATACGCCAGATTGCCGAAAACCACAGTTTCCGCCTGCTGTGCAACGACATGAAAGCCGACCTTGTGAGCGAGGACGCCATTTTCCGCAAGCTGCACAGCGCACTTCGCGAAAACCCCAAATACAAGGAATATATGTCGGCGCCCGAAACGGACTACGCTACCGACAAAGCTTTTGCCATCGAGGTTTTCAAGTTTGTGGTGAACGAGCAGAACATCATCGATTTCTTCAACGACGAGTCCATTTTCTGGGAGTCGGACTATATGCAGACCGCCCAGCTGACGCTGAACGTACTGAAGAAAATCGACGAGAACTTCGCCGACGACGGGGTTTTCCCACTAATCTACGACAGCACCTCGCCTAAAGAGGCCGACGACGTGGATTTCGCCAAAGAACTGCTCAGTAGCACCATACTTTCGTGGGACGAATATGTGCCTTTCATCACCAAAAACCTCGACCGCTGGGAATACGACCGCGTGCCGGTGATAGACATACTGCTGATAAAGATGGCGCTGACGGAGTTCACCCACTTCCCCTCCATCCCCGAGCCCGTAACCATCGACGAATATATCGAACTTTCCAAGGAATTCAGCACCGACCGCAGCAAGCTGTTCATCAACGGCATACTGGACCGCATACAGATAGAGATGCGTTCCAAAGGCATGATACAGAAAAGCGGCCGCGGACTTTACCAACCCAACGAAGAAGAAGAACAAAACGACTAAGCCATGAAAAAACGCACATCACTAATACTGCTCCTTGTAGCAACGGCAATGCTCATCGCCAGCTGCGGCGGAAACGGCAACTCCGACGTCGACACAAGCGTGATAAACAACCCCAACACCGCTTCGGGCGTGGACAAAGACGCCAAAATCCCTATAATAAAATTCGACAAGATGCAGCACGACTTCGGACGGCTGTCGAAAGGCGAAATGGTTAGCTACAGCTTCAAATTCACCAACACTGGAAATGCCAACCTACTCGTCAAAGAATGCACCGCCACCTGCGGATGCACCGTGGCCGATTTCCCGAAAAACGAAATAAAACCCGGCGAAGAGGGATTCATCACCGTGTCGTTCAACTCCGCCAACAAACACGGACAGCAGATACAGACCGTTACAGTGGGCACCAACGCACAGCCCTCGCGCTACATACTGAAAATCATTGCACAAGTGGAACACTGAAATAAATTATTTATTAACGATAAAAACTTTTTACAATGGAATTTTTAAGCATTTTATTGCAACAACCGGCACAACCCAAAGGCGGCGGAATGGGCTTTTGGATAATGATGATAGCTTTCATAGCCATCTTTTACCTGTTTTTGATCCGTCCGCAACAGAAACGCCAGAAAAAAGAACGTGAGTTCCGCGAAAGACTCCAGAAAGGCGACCGCGTGGTAACCAGCGGCGGCATCCACGGCAAAGTGCACGAAATCAACGACAACACCATCGTTATCGACATCGCCAACCAGGTGTACATCACTGTGGAGAAATCTTTCATCCAGCCCTACGTCGAACCAAAGGCCGAGGAAAAGAAATAACCCGAAAACACACCTTTGACGGTGTGTTTTTTTCGACAAAAAAGCGAGCCGTTTTATGACACAGAAAGCAAAACGCACGATTATCGACTTTTTCAGCAACCACAACCTGCGGTCGTTCCTTGTTTGCCTGCTGATAACCGTCGTGGTGTGGACACTTATGTCGCTTTCCGAAAAGAAAGCCCTGAGGTACACACACGAACTGTGCTTTGCCGGCTACGACCAAAACCGCTACGCAATAAATTCCGAAACCACGATAACACTGGAAATAAACGGCTCCGGTTTCGAGCTGCTGCGCACACTTACGTGGAAAACACCCCCGCCCATCACTATCGACCTGAGTGGGCACCGCCTAAAACACCGCAACAGCATCGCCACGGCCGACATAGAAAAAGACATTCTGGTACAACTGCACCTCTTCGACAACCAGAAGATAAATTTCACCGAAGACTCGATAGTGTTTTGGGTTAACGCCCGAAACTCGAAAAAAGTGAGAGTCGACCTCTCCGATGTGGATTTCGATTTCGCACCACAGTACGGCATATACGGGAAACCGCTGCTTTCGCCCGACTCGGTAACAATCTACGGCGACAGCACCTCCCTCGCTGCGATAGACAAAATAGGTGCGGTAAAGACAAAAATACACAACATTGCAGCCGACAGCACCTACGTGTTGCCCTTGCAGCCCGTTTGGAAAAAGTACAGCGACGTTTACACCGATGTGGACAAAGTGAAAATTCGCATCCCTGTGGAACGTTTTACCGAAGCGAGCTACACAGTGCCAATAAATTTTGTGTTCCGCGACACCTCGGTACACGCCAAAGTGTATCCGCCCACAGCCGAGATAACATGCAAAATTGCCCTGAAAGATTTCAAAGGCATCGTCGCCGGTAACTTCAAGGCCAGCGTGTACTGCGAAAGTCTACACAATCAGGACACACTGCCCGTAATAGTGTCGAGTTTCCCCGAAAATGTACGCATCTCCAAAATCAAACCCGAATATGTGCAGTATGTCGTCATCCGATAAACCCCTTCTGGTAGGCATTACCGGCGGCATGGGCAGCGGCAAGACCACCGTGCTGCAGTGTTTCGAGGAACTCGGAGTGCCTTATTTCTCAGCCGACCAAGTGGCAGCGGAATACTACAACGACGCGGATTTCCGCAAGAGCCTGCGCGCCCTGTTCGGCGAAAGCATTTTCAACGCTGACGGCACCCCCGACAAGAAAGCCATAGCCAACATAGTTTTCCACGACAAAGCCATGCTCGAACAGCTCAACGCCCTGGTACACCCCCGCGTGATGAGCGATTTCCAGACATGGTGCGAACAGCATCGCGACGCACCCTACGTGCTTTTCGAGAGTGCCATAATTTTCGAGAACAACCTACAGAAATATTTCGACAAGATAATATGCGTCTACGCTCCCGTCGAACTACGCGTGCGGCGCATAATAAAACGCGACAAGACCACCGCCGAACTCGCCCTGGCTAGGATAAACAACCAGCTGAGCGACGAAAGCAAGGCAAACCGCTCTCATTATATCATACGCAACTATTATGGTCCAAAACACCGCCGCAAAATGGTGGGGATAATACACGAAAAAATACTGAAATACCGACAAAAGCAATGAAAATAAGAACATTTTCCGCAATATTGGCAACAGCCTTCCTTTTTTGCTTTCTGCAGACGATGGCCCAGAACAACAACTCCGCCTGCGACAAATGGGTGAACAACACCATGTCGAAAATGACACTGGAAGAGAAAATAGGTCAGCTGATTGTGGCCCGCGTGCCCACCAAAACAGCCACCAAAAAGCAGAAAAAGGAATTCCGCGAAAGCATAACAAAATACAATGTGGGCGGACTGTGTTTCTTTGCCGGAAAATGCGACGAACAGCTTGCGCAAACCAAAGAATACCAGCAACTTTCTAAAACCCCGCTACTTATATGCCTCGATGCGGAATGGGGCTTGGGCATGCGCCTCACCGACGCCTACTCGTTCCCACGCCAGATGATGATGGGAGCCGTTGCCAACGACACTCTGATTTACCGTGTGGCCGACGCCATCGGAGCGCAGTGCAAAAAAATGGGCATACACGTGAACTTCGCCCCCTGCGTGGATGTGAACTCCAACCCTATGAACCCCGTTATTGGTGCACGCTCTTTCGGCGAAAATCCAGACAACGTGGCGAAAAAAAGTCTACAATACGTCAAAGGTTTGCAGAAGAACGGCGTGATAGCCGTGGCCAAACATTTCCCCGGACACGGCGACACCGACGTGGACAGCCATCTGGACCTGCCTGTGGTGCGACAGTCGAAGAAAGACCTCGCCACCTGCCATCTTCTGCCCTACAAAACAATGATAAACGGCGGAGTGAAAGGCATTATGGCGGCACATCTGCAGGTGGAGGCCTACGAAAAACAAGAGAACTGCCCCTCGTCGCTCTCAAAAAACATAGTTACCGACCTGCTTCGCAACGAATTGAAATACAATGGCTTGATTTTTAGCGACGGCCTCGATATGAAAGCCGTTACCAAACATTACAAAAACGGTGAAGCCGAACTCAAAGCCCTGCGTGCCGGGGTGGACGTGCTGCTGCTGCCCGATAATGTGGGCAAGGCCGTGGAAGCTATCAAAAACGCCGCCGAAAACGACAAAGACCTGCAGGCTCTTATCGACGAGAAATGTCGCAAAATGCTCCGCGCCAAATACAACTGCGGTGCAGCAAGCGCCAAGTCTGCAAAACTGTCGGCACCCACAAAGGCCGACTGGCAGACGTGCGAAGAGCTAACACAACAGATAGCCCGTCAGGCCGTTACATTGGTAAAAAACACCGACGACATTGTACCCGTAAAGAACCTTGGCGGGAAACGCTTGGTGTCGGTAAACCTCGGCTGTGCCGACGGCACCACAGCCACAACCTTTACCAACAACGTGGACCGTTTTGCCATCTGCGAGCACTTCTTCTTCAGCGATACGGCAAACGTCGACAGCATATCGTTTTCCGACACCATAGGCAAATGCGACATTGCCATTGTAACCTGCTACGCCTACGCCAACCTCACCAAAGGCAAAAACTACGGCATAGCGAAAAACATGTCGACAATATTGGATTCCGTCACCGCCATTTCCGACAAGGTGATTGTCAACATATTAGGCTCGCCATACGGCATCAACCATTTCAAAACGGAAAATGTCCCGACAGCGATAATGATTGGCTACCAGAACATCTCCGCTACCCAAAAAGCCACTGCCGAAGCCCTTTTCGGAGCCATCCCCGTTAAGGGTCGTCTGTCTGTTACGGCAAAGATTTTCAAGGAAGGCACACATTTCGACACCGAAAAAATACGCATGGACGAGATTCCGCTGGCAAAGACTCCTTACAACAACAGCCATTTCCGCAAGGTGGACTCCATAGCCCTCAACGGAATAAAACAAAAAGCATACCCGGGTTGCCAGATCCTCGTGGCCAAGGACGGCGACATCATTTTCAACAAATCGTACGGCAACCTTACCTACGACCCCAAATCGCCAAAGGTTGACAACAACACCATGTACGACCTTGCTTCGCTGACCAAGGTTACAGCCACCACAATCGCAATGATGAAACTTATAGATGCCGGCAAAGTTAAACTCAACGACCCTCTGTCGAAATACCTGCCCTACCTCAAGAACACCGACAAAGAAAAGATAACCATCCTCGAAACCATGAGTCATACCGCTGGTTTTCAAGCTTTTATTCCATTCTGGAAAGACGTTGTGACCAACGGTGTGCTGGACCCCGCAGTTTTCGAGAGCAATCCGGACAATATCAACGACTTCTATCCTTTTGTGGGTGATGTTCTTGTATGCAAAAAACAGCGCGAGGAAGTGCTGCACAAAATCGCCAACAGCAAACTGCTTGCTGAAAAGAAATATCTATACAGCGATTTCGGTTTCATACTTCTGTCCGATTTGGTGGAACGCGTCAGCGGACAGTCGCTCGACATTTTCATGTACCAGCATTTCTACCAGCCGCTGGGAATGAGCCGCACCGCCTTCAATCCCCTCACCAACGGCTTCGAAAAAGCCAACATAGCCCCTACCGAAAACGACACCCGTTTCCGTAAGACACAGATACAAGGCACAGTACACGACGAAAACGCCGCTCTGATGGGAGGAGTGTCGGGACATGCAGGACTTTTTGCCAACGCCACGGACATTGCCAAACTCTGTCAGATGCTGCTGAACAAAGGCTCCTACGCAGGTCAGAAATACCTTTCGGAAGATGTGGTGAATTTGTTCAACCACAGACATTTCGAAAAACAAAACAACCGACGGGCCTTAGGTTTCGACAAACCGCTGATAAACAGCAAATCGAGCCACTGCGCCCCCGAAGCCTCGCAGAAAAGTTTCGGACACTCCGGCTTTACAGGCACTTTTGTATGGGTCGACCCACAATACAACCTCATATATATCTTCCTCTCCAACCGCGCCTACCCCGACGTAAGCACCAACAAACTCGCCAAGCTGAACATCCGGACAAACATACAGTCGGAAATTTACAAAGCAATCACAAACAAAAAATAATAGCACTATGGGAGCATTGAAATGGATAGGCGCCGGACTCGGCTGGGCTATCGGCGGACCGATAGGAATCCTGGTAGGATTGGCGATAGGCTCGTTTGCCGAAGCATTGACGTCGTCGGACGATAAGACAAAAAAGGCTAAACTAGGCGGTAACACCTCCTCGAGCCGAACACGAACCACACCCAACGACATAACCGTGTCGCTTTTGGTGCTTACTGCTGCCATAATGAAAGCCGACGGTAAAGTGCTGAAATCGGAGCTCAACTACGTGAAAGCCTTTTTGGTGGACACTTACGGAGAATCCAAAGCCGCCGACCTGCTTACTCTTCTGCGCGACATCCTGCAAAAAGACATCGACCTGCGCGGTGTATGCAATCAAATACGCACCAACACCCAGTTAGATACACGTGTGAACATCATCGACTTCCTTTTCGGCATAGCCTACGCCGACGGCTACTGCTCCCCCGAAGAGGAGATGCAGCTCAACCGCATTGCCCGACTGCTGTATGTTAGCGAGTTCTACCTCAACTCCATACGCGCACGTCACGCCGGCAGCAGCTACAGCCGAAACAGCTCAAGCCAGACCTCTTACACAAAGAACCCCTACACCGTGCTCGGCATCGACAAATCGGCCACCGACGAGGAGGTGAAAAAAGCCTATCGCAAACTGGCGATGAAATACCACCCCGACCGTGTGGAAACCATGGGCGAAGAGATTAAGAGAAACGCCGAAAAACAGTTCAAGGAAATCAACGAAGCCTACGAAACCATCAAAAACGAACGTGGAATGGCGTGATTAGTTCGGAACTCGAAGTTCGGAATTGATCGATAGTTTGCAGTTTGTAGTGTGGAGTTTTGAGTTAAGAGCCACAACAACAGCGTTCTTAACTCTACCAAGTGTCAGTTTGAAATGCAAATTTGGATTTCTCTGAAAAAAAACGTAACTTTGCAAACCGAAAATAAACACATAATAATATGAACGAACTTTCAAAAAATTGCCTCGACGAAGCCCGTAACAACATGCAGGGCGCTATCAACCATCTTGAGAAAGAACTCACAAAAATCCGTGCCGGCAAGGCCAATCCCGCCATGCTCGACGGTATAAAAGTGGACTACTACGGCACCCCCACCCTCATCAGCCAAGTGGCCAACATCGTAACCCCCGACCCGCGCAACATCACCGTGCAGCCGTGGGAAAAAACGATGCTCGGACCCATCAGCAAAGCCATCCAGGCCGCCAACCTCGGTTTCAACCCGCAGCAGGAAGCCGACATGCTCCGCATCATCATACCCCCGCTGACAGAGGAACGTCGTAAAGAGCTGGTGAAAACCGCCAAATCCGAAATCGAGAACGGCAAAGTGAACGTGCGTAACGTGCGCCGCAACGTGATGGATAAAGTGAAAAAACTGAAAGACAAAGGCGTGCCCGAAGACGAAGTGAAACAGGTGGAAAAAGAACTGCAGGACATCACCGACAAGTTCATCGCCGACATCGACAAGATTTTCGAAAACAAACAGAAAGAAATAATGGCAGTCTGACATACGGACTTGCCCGTAGCTACGAATGGAGGCCGCTTAGCCCCCATTCGTGGTTTTTTTTGGAAACAGGTAAAAACAGCACCGTGAGCCAAACACCGAACAACCCGCAGCCATTGCGTTTCGACGTTCTCGCCTTCGACCGCCTCGCCTCGACCAACCTCTATTTTATGGACAACGAGACGATGCACGACCAGCCCGAAGGCACCGTAGTTTTGGCAAAACACCAGACCGACGGCATCGGCCAGAGCGGCAACAGCTGGAGTTCGGAGGAGGGCAAAAACCTCACCTTCAGCGTGATGTTGCGACCTACGTTCCTGCCCGTAGCGGCACAGTTCGAGCTGCACAAAGTACTGTCGGTGGCAGTGTGCACCACGCTGCAACAGCTGCTGCCCGAACGCGACGACATCCGCATCAAATGGCCCAACGACATCTACGTGGGCAACCGGAAAATCTGCGGAATGCTGGTAAACAACAAGATTTCGGGCAACTCCTACACTTTCGCCGTGGCCGGCATCGGACTCAACGTCAACCAAACCGCTTTCGACCCCTCGCTGCCCAACCCCACCTCGCTAAAAACCGTTGTCGGAAAGGATTTCGAGACTTTCGACATACTTCAAGTCCTGCTCCACGAGATTGGCGTCTGGTACACAAAACTGAAACTCGGCGAAACATCGGAAATAAACCAAAACTACATGAAAAACATGCTTAACCTCGGCCAACAAAAGAGCTACCGCTACCGCAACGAGACTATCGACGCCACCATCACCGGAATCGACAAATTCGGCCACCTGCAACTACAAACCACTGACAACAAATCAATTACCTGCGACATAAAAGAGATACAATACATATTTTAACCACATATAATTATGTCTGAACTTGGAAACAACGAAATACTGTCAATCATAATCTACGTGCTTGCCGCCGTACTTACAGTGCTGATTTTCAGAAACTGGAAACTGAAACGCACCGACTCCAAGCACATAGCCCGCGTACTGCTGTGGATTTTTGTGGGATTTGTGGTGCTTGTGGCGGCGGGCTGCGTGGCCATCTTCTGTATCGAAGCCAACAATGAATTCAATTTCAATAACTTACTCCAAGCCATATACCGTGTAATCCAGCTGCCGATGTTCTCCTTCGCCTATTTTATGTTCTTCATCGGCATAATTTGGCTGTTGCGCGAACATCGTCGCAAAAAACTGAAACCCACCACCGAGGACAAACCCAAAAACAAAAAACACTGACGCGATGCGCAAGAAACTTCTGTCGGGCATACTGTTTTTCCTCGTCCTGAACCTTGTCGTAAAGCCGTTCTGGATACTGGGAATCGACGTGCAGGTGCAGAACCGCGTGGGGGCGGCCGAATACGGTCTGTATTTCGCCATCCTCAGTTTCGCCTACATGTTCAACATACTGCTCGACTTGGGAGTTACCAACTTCAACAGCCGTAACATAGCGCAGCACAGCCATTTACTGAAAAAGCACCTTCCGGTGATACTCAACATCAAGCTGGTGCTGTTCGCACTTTTCCTCGTAGCCACCTTCGTAGTGGGACTTGTCATAGGCTACGACTCGCGTCAGTTCGTGCTTCTGGCGTGGGTGTCGCTCATACAGTTCCTCAACTCGCTGGTGCTCTACCTGCGGTCCAATTTCTCAGGACTTTTCCTTTTCAAGACCGACAGCCTACTCTCCGTTATGGACAAGGTGCTGATGATAATCTTCTGTGCCATAATGCTTTGGGGAGGTGTATTGAAAAACGGTTTCCATATCGAACATTTCATCTACGCACAGGTGCTGGCCTACGCCATTACCGCCGCCACAGCCCTCATAATACTGATACACAAGACCGGAATGCGCCGCCTGCGTTGGGACATGCCAGTTTCGTGGATGATAATAAAGAAAAGTCTGCCCTTCGCCCTGTTGGCCCTATTTATGTCGTTCTACAGCCGCCTCGACCCCGTGATGCTCGAACGTATGCTCCCCGAAGGCTCGGGAGCCACACAGTCGGGCATTTACGCCGGAGCTTTCCGCCTGCTCGACGCCATTGTGATGATCGTCTATCTCGTCTCCGTGCCCCTGCTGCCCGTCTATTCCAAGATGACCAAGGAGGGCGAGGATGTGTCGCAGATAACAAAACTCGTATTTACGCTGGTTTTCTGTGCCTCGTCGGCAATAGCCATCACCCTCTCGTTCACCGCCGACGGCGTGATAGCACTTTTCTACGACAACAACACCGCTGAAATGACTCAGGTGTTTAAAATACTGATATTCTGCCTGATACCCATTTCAAGTATTTACGTTTTCGGCACGTTGCTCACCGCCAACGGTAATCTTAAGCTGCTCAATATCATAGCTTTGGCCTCGCTTGTAACCAACTTTGTAGTAAACTTGATAGTGATACCGCGGTTGATGGCTCATGGCTCGGCATTTGCGGCACTCGCCACACAGATGGTGTCGGCTGTGGCACAGGTGGTTATAGCCGTCCGCATCTTCCATCTGCACATTTCGGGACGATACCTGCTGCAGATGCTCGGATTCTTCGCCGTGGTGGTGCTTGCCAACTTCGGCGGTCTCAGCCTCGGCCTGCCGTGGTGGGCTGTGGTGATAGGTGCGGGAATAATCTCCATTGCCGTGATGTTCGGTCTGCGCCTCGCCAGCCTCAAAGAGCTTGTGGCAATACTGCGAAGCAAAGAGGAATAGAGGATTGGGGTGATTTTTGCCTTTGCAGTGCTTTATTTTCTCTCTGCAAGAAAATCGTGATATAATGTATTGATGCCCAACCACCAATATTTTGTCTTTTCTTGTTCCAGTTTTGTATATACTTCCGAACTATAGACCATATCCAAGGCCGTAGGCAAGTCTTTGGCCAAGCCATCTTGCAAAATACGGTTTGCCAGCTGTGCCACTTTGTTGGGCAACAACAGATGAACATTATCCTGCGTTATTTCCACTTTTTTCATATTTTGACCTCCTTATATCCCACAAATTTGATTGCCGAAAGCGACTGTGGAGTGTGAAAAAGAAACTGATCCACCAACTTGTAAGTTTTAAGTCGTGCTATCAGTTCGGATTTGGAAATAATTCCCGACTCGTATAAATTGAAGCTCAAATACACATTGTCGTTTGCAACAGGTCCCTTAACTATGTCATAATCATGATTGAAATCTGGGATGGAACGGTTTGAATGAACGAAATCCACCCACGCCGAGTTTGCCGAGTCAAAGACAATCATCTTAAAGTCATTCTCCTCGGTGTATTCATATTGGCTTACAAAACCTTTTTCGGCACCCTGTTGTCCGGCACGCAATTTCACCCACTTTCGGGCTTGCTGCAAGCTCGAAGTGGTATAAAAGCCGCTCCCGAAATCCAAAGGTCGGTTGGGTTCAAGTATTTTAGGACTTTCCACTATTTCCAAACTGCCGTGATAAAGTATCATACACAATGATTATTAAGATATTGCACCATTTCTTTCTCTATATTGGCGGCACTTTGGGTGTGAAGCACGTCGTAATGTGCCAAAAGGAAATCCAGCAAACCGCAACGTTTGAACAGCTGTTCCGTGTTTCCACCATCCATATCGTTAGCTCGCTTGTGCTGCTCAATGCAGAAAGCTACAAATTCCAGTTTAGCCAATTGTTTCTTTTCCGACATTTTTTCTAATTTTTAATCTGCGACGAACAAAAATATTTATCTATGGCATAATAAACGGCAGGCAATAACTGTGCCGTACACAGTGCAAAATTACGTTTTTTTTACGACATACAAAAATATTTTTCAAAGAATGAGTTTTTTTTCGTAATTTTGCACTTGGATTTCAAACAGAAATCTGAGAAGCGTTATGCCTCGTTCTTGCTGATGAAAACGTAGGAAATTTTCAATCTTTAGCATGCAAGACAGACATAATTGTTCACGCTGTTATAGCGTGGACTGTTATCTGTTCCACATGCAAAGGTTCTTTCCTACAACCCTCATCAGAGGAATGGCATACAGTGCCACGCTTCTTGTTACAAATGTTTTACTTTCCCTGTGGTGCTGAAGGGAGAAAAGAAGTTGCGCCCGACACGTATTAGGGAAAAAGAAATGAAAAAAGTACTTGTTCTTTTAGTCGCAATAACTTCAATTGCAATTAACCAAGCCATTGCACAGAGCGAAAACAATCAATTACCTGCACCTACTACTGAAGAAGAATATAACTACCTAACCAAAGGGTATAAAATACAAGTAGAGAGCGGGCTCGATATGAAAAAAGGGTATAGTTTAATTGATATGGGAACCTATCAACTCAGCTTCAAAGGTGAAAACGGCAACTATGTTAGAACCGTGAAATTCAAAGGATTACTAAGAGATGGTGATGCAAATAATTGTGCAATACTGTGTATTTGTGAAAGAAAAGACACTGGGTTCAAAAAATACATTTGTATTCCTTCCAATAATGCTTCAACAAAACTGTGGAATAAAACAAGCGATGAAATGGATGAACTCGCCAAAGACAATTTTGGATGGAGTCAAACTTTATTTTGGGCATTAAGTAAATTAAATGCATTACAAGCAAGTACTCCTTGCAAATAGTATTTAAAAAAAATGGCTCGCTAAACGAGTCGATTTTCATTCCTATCCTACCAACTCAGGCATCTGTGAGTAATTAAGCAACTCACCCACTCCTGAGTTACGCCTCATAACGGAAACCGTTTTTCGTCAAAACAATAATATATTCCCCTTTGGCGTTACATATTTATATAACGTCTTAAATCGAGCATCCCATGAAAAAACTGTTATTAGCTGTGTTTTTTGCTCTGCCGTTCGCGCTTTTCGCACAGAGCAATATGAAATTTGCGTATCCCGAATCAGACACCAACTACCTGGCGCAGGCAAGCACTTTGCAAGTCTCCAACTCGGAGTCGCCCGTAACAAAGGATTGCAAATGCCAGGGCAAAGTCCTGAAAGGAAAGGTGAAGATTGTCAACTCCTTTCCCGATTTCAAGGTGAAAGTTGTTAGCGCTTTCGAGGATTTGAAAGTAAAAAACGTTTCGTCGTTCCCCGACGACTGTGGCGAGTGGCAGTTCGTTGAATCCTTCCCCGATTTCACCATACAGTTTGTAGAATCTTTCCCCGACTTCACTATCAAATTTGTCGACGCCTTCCCCGGAGTAAATTGACAGACACGAGCCTAAAAACGAACAAAAGCCATAGAACAATCAACTAAATATCAACACATTACCATCCATCAACCTCTTCCAAAAACTCTTTCACTTCTTCCGGCGTTATGGACTGCATACAGTGACACTGCATAGTATGGCGGCAGTCTGAGCACTCTTTTTCCGCAGCGAACACCTTCACTTTTTTCCCTATCGGCATCCACCGTCCCGGATGTATGGGACGCATGGGAGGATAAATGCCAATCGCCTGCACTCCGCTTGCCGAGGCAATATGCAGAGGCCCTGTGCTGGCGGCAATAAGTGCGTCGCAACGGGCAATGAAAGCCGTGAAGTCGGACAAACTCATTTTTCCAGTAAGGTCGGTAATACGGTCTCGATAAGGTTCTATCAACGAATGTCTTACAAGGTCGCCCTCGGCCTGCGTGCCGCTCACGAAAATCTGGAAACGCTCTTGCGGAAGTATCTCGACAAGCCGTGCGAAATTATCAACTCCCCACTCTCTCGCACTCCCTTTCGACTTGGGGTGGAGTATTAGGCTAAACCGCTGTGGGTCTATTAGTTGGGCAAGTTCGGGTGATAACTGCGGGGCGGCGAAATGGAGTTGTTCCGTTGTTTCGGGAAGTGTCGGAGGAAGGTTGTTGAAGAAAGGTTTGAGCAGCATCAAGTTGAGCTGACTCTCGTGCAATTCGGAGTTTTTGCGGGAGAAATTCACCAGACGGTTGCAGGTCGTCCAATGGAAAATGCGGTGCGAGGTGCCCACACGGTTGGCAATGCCGGCTTTCTTGGCTATCCGTGCCACGGCTTTGTTCGGAAAAATATGCAGAATTGTGTCGGCGTTCAGGTCTTTGAAAGTCTGCACTTGTTCGTCCAACGGTTTGTCTTTCAGTGCGGTCCAGCTAACAAACTGATCCACGTCGGGACAACAGTCGACAATGGAGTGGGTGTATTCGGCACCAAGGAAAACGATGCGGCATTGCGGCCAACGCTGTTTGATAAATCCCGCCACGGGCAGCGTGAGCACCACGTCGCCAATGCTGTCGGTACGACTGATTATAACGGTTTTTCCTATCTCCATGTCTATTTGTTTTTACGTACTGGGTTGTTGCGGTAAATTACAATCTCCTCATTTACAATGTGTCGCGGATTCATACGGTGCAGCAGCTTGTCGATGAAACTGGGTTTTACGTCGGCTTCGAAAGTGATGTCGGGATACACCGTTTTAACCTCGGCAACGCGTTGGTCGAGGTTTTTGGTGCCGTCGAAAAAGATGAAATCCACATCAGGCACACCGTTTTCCGCCGAAGCGTAGAAAGCCTCCTTATTCTCGGCAGTGAGCGGGATGTCCGCAAAGTTGTAGCCCGAATAGGTCTTCGGAAACATCTTATAGCTGTCGTTGTTGGTGTTTTCCACCAAAATCGATTTAACATCCTGAAATTGCGAAAGATACACCATCGACTCCACCCTTGCCCGCTTGGAGTAGTGCACCGTTACTGGAACAAGGAGTATTAAATTGATTACCAATGAGATAATGCCTATAACTTTAAAGGTCTTGAGTAACTGTTTGCCTCGTTTTTCCTTGTATTTTTGGTAAAAATCGTAGCATCCCACAAAGCCCAGAATCAGCACCGAAGGTATTATCGGAAAGATGAAACGTTCCTGCTTGTTGGGGAAAAGGCTGTGGAAAAGCAGAAAACAGAAGGCGGGCAGGAAGAGGAACAGACGACGGAATCCGTAGAAAAAGCCGAACAGCAGTAGCACGCTCAGCGGCGGAGCCAGGAGTCCCAGCAACACGCCGAAATATTTGAAGAACGACCCCGAGAGGTAATCGCCGGAGTGGAAGAAATTATAATTGACGTACTCGCGCAGTTCCACGAAAGGCTCGCCCCACACAAAAAGGTCGCTGATTTGGGTGAGGCACACCGCCGCTATCACCGCCACCGACCACAGCACGGCATCGCGCCAACGTTTGTAGATAAGCATCGCCAGCCCGAAACCGCCGATGAAGAATATCACCTGAAAACGCACCGAAAAGGCGCATCCCATCAGCAGTCCCGAAATGATGACATCGCCAATGGACGGTTTCTCCTCTTTTCGCACGTAAAACCACGTGGAGCCGAGCAGGAACGGGATGCAGAAAATCTCCACCAAGTTGCGCACCGACAGCCACGGCAAGCACCACAGAATGGCGGTGGTCCAGCCAACAAGGTTGGCGGTTTTGCGGTCGCCGCTGGCGCGGAAGGTGAGTTTGTAGGCAAAAAACACAGTGAGCAGCGAGAAAAGTGCGTGCAAAATCCTGATAATGTACATCTTGGCATCGAGGGAGGCAATGCCCATCTTGTCGAGGGCGGAGAAGGTGAGGAAATGCAGCGCGGGGTAGAAAAACGAGTGTCCCGAAGGCTGTGGCGTGGAGCCGTCGTCGGAGGGCAGCCAGTGGTTGTAGTCGTAGCCTTTCACCCACGAGTACGACGATTCGATGACCAGAAAATGGTCGTCGTGCATGCCGTAGCCTTTGGCGAAAAAGGCCGACACAAGCCGCAGTATCATGGCCGCCAAGATAATATATTTCAGCGGATGGCTTATATAGTCGGATTTAAAATCTTTGATACTCATTTTCAATCACGTTTGTTGTTTTTGCAAAGAAGACGTAACTTACTGTATTTCATAAAGGTGGCGAAGGCGGAGATTTTGCAGACTTGGTATCCGGCATAGCCGTCCAAAAAGCCGCCTTTTATTACAAAGTCCTTGAAAAATTTCCATTTCGGCTTGAACCAGATGGCCGCCACCGAAGCCTTGCGACCTTTGCGGAAAGCCTCTTGAGCAGTGAGGGTGGAGAATTTGTCGGCCTGACGGATGTGGTCTTCCACACCATAGTAGGAGTAGTGCAGCAGGTCGCCGTGGAGGTGATGTTCTGCCGTTGCCAAGCCTGTATCGGTCAGCACTTCGTGAATCTCGCCTGTCCAACGTTTGGCGTTGCGGTTGAAAAGGCGTATCTTCCTGTCGGGATACCAGCCGCAGTGGTGTATCCAATGGCCGCAGTAGTTGGTTAGTCGGTTTACCAAAAAGACATCGGTGTCGGATATTTCGCTCTGTTTCAGGGAGATAATGGAGTTGCGAAGTTCGTCGGAGAGTGCCTCGTCGGCGTCGATGGAGAGAATCCAGTCGTTTGTGGCGAGACCGTTGGCGAAGTTCTTCTGTCCGGAATAGCCTTCCCACTGGTGCTTTTCGAAACGGACATCGTATTTTCTGCACATTTCCTCGGTTTTATCGGTGGAACCGCTGTCCACCACAACCACTTCATCGGCAATGTCTTGCAGCGATTCGAGGCAGCGGACGATGTTCTTTTCTTCGTTATGTGTTATTATTACGGCTGTTATCTTCATACACATCGGTATTTCAAAGACTTAGAGGTTTTGCTCGGCTTGAAATGCTAATCGGGAACGAGAGGCTGGTGTTGATTTGTATTTTGGAGTAGTTCAGTCTGGCAGCCATCCGTCCGGCGTTGGTGGCCGAAATGTCGATGTCGGCTACTGTGGGCAACGTAACCCTGCCAAACGACTGAAAACCGGAGTATTCCGCCCTTACATTCTGCGACGGATTATTGGAAACCATGCTGTGACTCAACACTTTGAGCGAGCGGTTGTCAATTTTCATCGTGTGCCTTATGGCAATGGCCTGTCTGGAACTTTTACGCTCGGCGAAAGTGATGGAGGTGGTGCTGTTTGCCAAATCGTATTCGGCGTTGGTCTGCTGGTAGCCCGCAATGTCGTTACCAATAAGCAGTGCCTGCATTATGTCGTAGTTGATGGCTATGCCGAATTCTTTCTGAAACTGTGTGTAAGTGCCTTGGAAGGCCTGATTTTTCACTTTCACCGAAGCGTAAACGGAGTCGGTGGTCATTTTCACACGCGCCAGCTCGATAATTTTGGAGATGCTCACCCAAATCACTTTGTCCTTTTTTATACGCACCTGTCCCGACACCCTGACGTCATCTATCTCCGTGCCGAAATTCATCGAAAGGGTGGAGAAATCGGCGTTTCTTATATCTTTCACTGTCAAGTGATTGACCTCAGGAGGCGGAGGGGGTATCTCGGGAGTTTGGGTGACTTTCTTAGTAGATTTACAAGCGGTCATGGCCGTCATCATCACGGCAATGGCAATGAGCAATATATGTATCGTTCTGTTTTTCATCTCAATATCTTATTTCTTGTCAAGGTATTTATTAGTAACCGTTTCGGCCTCATTCTTTTTGCCTTGTGCTCTCAGTATCTCGACATAATGCTCGTAGCAGGTGCGGTTATCCTCTTTTTCAGAGTATTTTATTGCCAAAAGTATGTAACGCTCGGCCTCTTTATAATTGCCCATTTTGTACAAAACCCATGCGTAAGTATCTAAGTAATAGGCATTTTCCGGCTCTTTTTCTATCGTCGTCCGCGACATTTTGTGGGCTTTGTCGAGATTCACCCCGCGTCCCGCGAGTGAATAGGCGTAGTTGTTCATCACACTGATGTCGTCGGGGATAATTTTCAGCACCTTTTCGTAATAGGCGTCGCTCACTTCGTTGTTGCCCTGCTGGTGGTGCAGTTCGGCAAGCATCTGGTAAAAGTCGGCCTCGAGGTACATATTCGAAAAACCGCTTTTAACACCTTTCTCAAGAACGGCGATGGCCTCGTCCTTCCGCTCCATGCGATACAGGCTCATCCCCTGCATATAATAGAACATGGGGTCGGTGGGGAACAGGTTGCAAGCGCGGGCAGCATCGCTCAACACAAGGCTGTCGTTGTCCAAGGCAAAATCGCAGCGGACAAGCGCCGACCAAATCTCGGCATCGCTGCTGTCTAAGGCAAGATAATTGCGCAGGTAGTTGGCAGCCCTTTCGTATTTGCCCTGACGCATCAATATATCGCCGTAAAACAACGAGTACGATGCTGAATCGGGGTCCTGCTGTATCAGAGTCTCCGCCAAATCGAAAGCATATTTCGACTGCGAAGTGTAAAACTCCTCGCTATTGTAGAAAGTGCCAAGTATCTGACGTTTCGAACGTATGTCGAGCTTAGGATTTTGGAAAGCCTTTTTAAGCTCGTCGTAAGCCTTTTCGGAATTGCCCACTTTTTTGTAGTATTCGGCCAGCGAAACATGTATGTATTCGTCGTCGGGATTGTTTTCGGCTATGCGTGTGTAGTATTTCAGGGCTTCGGGGTAGTTGCGACGCTCCATATTCATATTGGCAAGTATGGCGTTGTATTTCTGCTCGTCGGGATTGGCTTTGGCCAAAGCTTCAATTTCTTTCAGGGCTTTGGTGGAGTCGCCCACGGCGTACCACAGTTTCTGTTTCTGCATCGATACCGGCTCGGTTATCCCTATGATTTTCTCAACACGGTTGAACACCGCGACAGCCTC
The DNA here is from genome assembly GCA_002309295.1 of Bacteroidales bacterium UBA1219. Taxonomy (GTDB): domain Bacteria; phylum Bacteroidota; class Bacteroidia; order Bacteroidales; family P3; genus UBA1219. The sequence goes on from DBXF01000074.1 coordinate 47,090, forward strand.
TTTGTAGCGTCCCGCGGCTGTGTAGGCGTTGGCAAGTTCGTAGTAAAACTCCGGTTTCGTGGAATTCAGATCCAACATTTCCGAACGCACTTTTATCAGTTCCGAAGTCTGGTGTGTACGCTCGTACAATTCGGCAAGCTGCAGCTTATACCAGATGTTGCCGGGCGACAGCTGGTCGGCTTTTTTCGAATATTCGATGGCTTTGCCCACTTCGCCCAATGAGTAGTACAGACTGCCAAGTTCGTAGTACGCCACAGCATAGTCGGGATATTTTTTCAGAATGTCGTTGTACAGTGCCACGGCGTTTTCGTAATCGTCCGTTTCCACCTGCATTTTTGCATCGATGGCAAGGGCGTCGGCTTTCAGTTGGCTTTCCGTCACTTCCGTTATTGGCTTGCGGGTGTATTTGCTCTTTGGCTCGCTTACCTTTGCCGAATTCTTGCAGCCAACCAACACCGAGGCTATCAACAATATGTAAATCAGTCTATTCCACATAAAAAACAATCGCCTAAATCTTTAAACTATTAACTAAAATCCTTTTCAGAACTCTGAGTTCCGAGTTCCAAATTATCGATATATATTTCAAGCACTTTCGCCTCCTTTTCGGGGAAAATCTCCACAATGTCGGCTATAGCCGGGACAAGGATGCACTCACCAGCCCGCATAGGCACTATCTTGCCCATAGTGCGTATTGCGCAGATGCCTTCGATACAGCAATAGGCCACAAAGGAGTCGAGCGATGCGAAATCTTTTTTCAGAGGCTTGTCGAAAACAAGCAGATTGGTGGTAAAATAAGGACATTTAGCAAGCGTGGAAGTGGTGTTTTTGGTGTAGCTGTAATTTGTCTTGGCATTTTTCACGGGGTTGAAGTCCAACACCTCGAGGGCTTGTGCGGTGTGCAGCTCGCGTCCGTTACCGTTTTCGTCCTTGCGGTCCCAGTCGTAAATACGATAGGTAGTGTCCGACGTCTGCTGTATCTCGGCTATGAGCAAGCCTTTGCCCAAGGCATGGACACGCCCGCCCGGGATAAAAAACACGTCGCCTTTTTGGGGATGTTCTACGTTAAGGTTTTCGAGTAACTTGCCTTCGTCGAGCGATTTCTGATAAGTCTCTTTAGACAGTTTCTTCGAAAATCCGTCGATGATGATGGAGTCTTTTTCAGCATCCATCACGTACCACATCTCGGTTTTCCCACAGTCGAGGCCTTGCTGCAGGGCATGTGCGTCGTCGGGGTGCACCTGCACCGAAAGACGGTCGTTGGCGTCGATAATCTTCACCAGTATCGGGAATTCGTTGCCGAAACGGGCATAGTTGGCCTCTCCGATAAGGTCGGCGTTGTAAATTTCCAGCACTTCGTTGAGGTTGTTCTCGGCCAGAAAGCCGTTCTCCACCATCGACTCGTTGCCGTAAACGCCCGACAGGATCCACATCTCGCCGCAGTTGGGCAATGGCGAATAGTCGATGCCTAGGTCGTTCTTAATCTTGTTTCCGCCCCAAATTTTATTCTTGAAAAGGGGGTAAAATTTCAGTGGGTACAGTGCCGAATCTTCCATAAAAAAATATTTGCCTGTTATTGTTCAATACCAAAAAACTATAAAAAGTGCGAAATATTGTGTTTTTTTCAGAAATATTATGTATATTTGCATAACTTTTTTCGCACAAGTTGCGTAAAATAAGATAGCGTCATTCCGCCATTGTGTAAGCATTTCGCACAATTTTTTGGGTAAAATGACGTTGGTTTATTATGCAATTGTTTTTAAACAATGACGATATGAAAAGACTATTTGCAACGATAATAATGCTGTTTTGCGTCGTGGAATTCATTCATGCGCAAACTAATCCTTGCCCCGGATTGAAAAACCCCATAGATTTTGCTATACATCAGTACTATTCGGGACAAACCGGACAACGTGTCTCCGGTGAAAGCAACTATAGCAACACCTATATCCAACTCACCAGTGCTATCATCCGCAACACCGGTTTGGCCTCGGCCGTGAGCTCTGTGGGTTGTAGCGGCAGAGACGACCCCAACACCCGCACAAGACGCTTCCTTATCATGGGTTCGGGAAACGACCTGAACACCAGTAGCCAACTCTCTTTCCTTCCTAACAGCCAATTTGTCAGCTCTATACGCATTGGCAACTCCTGCTACTCCGCCGAAGCGGAAGGTCTTTACTACACAATGACTGTTACTCCTCAAAACGCCCTCGTCTTCATATACTATTCCATCGTATTGGAAAACGCTCTGCACTCTGCAAGCCAGAATCCTGAATTTATCATACGTATTAAAAGACAGAACGGAAGCACCTTCTCCAATATCTCCGACACTCTTTATTATGTTGTACAAAGCCCTGTAAGTGGCGGTTCTTTAGGTGTTTGGACCCAAGTGGGCAGTGCCGTTTACAAACCTTGGGCCAAAGCCGCCATCAACTTGTACAACTATCTTTACGAAACAGTACGTATCGAGGTGCTTGTGGGCGACTGCTCCGCCTCAGGACACTACGGCTATTGCTACATTGCCGGCGACTGCCAGCCGATGTCGCTTCAAGCCAGCGGATGCTCCCCCGGAGCCTCCAACGAGGTGGCAACCATCACAGCTCCTACAGGACTTTCGGGATACCAATGGTATCGCAGCCGCTACGGCGAACTGGGCAGCAACCAGATAACCAACCCAGCCAACTACGAACCAATCCCCGGTACCCGTGGACAGGACTCTATCCTCGATGTTTATGTGGAAGATTTCCCCTACGACCAGACAACGGGCAACCGTGTGCAGTGCAATACCTTTAAATGCGTCCTCACTTCCTACCTCGACCCGGCCAAGCCCATCCTCTCCGAGCTGTACGTTAACGGCTGCAACCAGAAACCCACCGTGGAATTGGAAGCTATCACCCAATGCGACGGCAGTATCCTCGTTATTGACCGTAGCACCACTCCCACCAACGAAGGTCCCATAGGAGGCGACACCGCTCTCACACATTGGACATTCCGCAACAGCAGCGGACAGAGCGTGGGCACCGCCATAGGCGGACAAGCCTCCCATGTATATCCCACAGCCGGCGACGACAGCGTCACTTTGCGTACCATCAGTCCTCTCGACAACACCTGCTACACCGAACGCACTCTCCCCATTCACATACGTAAGAACCCCAACATAGGCATCAACCCGAGCCGAACAAGCATCTGTGCCAACGACACCATTACCCTGCGAGGCACTTGCAGCGACCCGATAGGCATCATACGTCATCGCTGGCTGATACACGACCCCATCGACGGCGACACCATACTTACCGGTAATCCCGTGGTGCACCGTTTCTCCAACACATCCACCGTGGAATACACCGCCATGAACGCTGACTCCTGCGAGAGCACCGTCAGCACCACCATTAGCATAGGCTATTTCCCCGACCTTGAAATAACAGGCGACTCGGTGGTGTGCGTGGGCAACAGCAACACTCTGCACGTGAGCTGCAACCTACCGGGCTGCACCTACGAGTGGTACAACGACACCCTGCAGACCACTCCGCTACAGACTGGCGCCGACTATACCTTCACCCCAACCCGCAACGGCATTATGTTTGCCAAAGTGATTAGCCCCTACGGCTGTAGCACATGGAGCATGTTCCGCTATCGTATGCTCATTCCGACACTCGAAGCCGACACCACTCATATTTGCGTGGGCGACGTAGTCACCCTCACAGCCGACGGTGCCGACTACTACATCTGGGAAAGCTCACCCGCCGACCCCAGCCTCGACGGACAGGACAGCGTTTCACAAGTCGTTGTTACTCCTAACGTAAGCACAACCTATACCATGACTGGCTTTGGTACCAACGGCTGCAGTTCCACTCCTCTGTCTGTTACGGTAATGGTTGATCCTTTCCCCGAATTTTCGCTGTCGTACACTCCAGAATACATCAACCTGTTCGAACCGGTGCTCTACCTTAGCGACAACTCCAGAAGCCGCGTACGCTCCGTTTGGTTCTTCCCCACCGACGGCACCGAATACCCGACAACAGCCCGCAACTTCGAATACGAATTCCAGAACGTGCTCGACTACGACTCCATTCCTATACGTCTTACCTCAGCCACCATCAACGGCTGTGCGCAGGACACCACCTTCTATGTTCCCGTGGATGTGTTCACCGAATGGATACCATCGGTATTCACACCCAGACGCGACATCAACCGCACTTTTGGACTGCAGAACAATATCAAGGCGTTGGATTTCACCATGACAATTTACAACCGCAACGGACTCAAAGTTTTCGAGACCAACGACCAGAACGATTTTTGGGACGGCACCTACAAAGGCAAAACCTGTCCCGTTGGTACATATGTATGGATTATTACCTATCGTCAATTCGAAGGAACCGACATAATCAAGAAAAAAGGAACGGTACTTCTACTTAAATAGCTAAAAACAACGATTATTAAAAAAGGCAGGAGGTCTCAAAACTTCTTGCCTTTTTTATTTTTGCCACTCCTCAACATCCATCTCCTCGCCGTGGAGGATATTCAAATAGTTCTCGTATCTGAAATCGGAGATAACACCCTGCTCCACAGCCTCTTTCACAGCGCATCCCGGCTCGTGTTCGTGAGTGCAGTTGGCAAAACGGCAGTCGTGAAGCACCGCCTTCATCTCGGGAAAGAAATGCGACACTTCCTCTTTAGAAAAATTCACCATGCCGAATTCCTTTATGCCTGGAGTGTCGATGATAAATCCGTCGCCGTAGGGGAAAAGCTCGGCAAAGGTGGTGGTGTGCTTGCCTTTCATGCTCCAAAGCGACACATCGCCGACTTTCAATCCGAGGTCGGGCGACAATGCGTTGAGTAAAGCCGACTTTCCGACACCCGAATGTCCGGCAAACAAAGTGGTCTTGCCTTCCAAAAGAGTTTTCAATTGGTCCAGATTGGTGCCTTTGGTGGCCGAAACGCCAATGCAAGTGTAGCCAGCCTTTCGGTAAACCTCGAACAAACTGTCCTGATAGTCCTGCAGCTCGTCGTCGTACAAATCAATCTTGTTGAAAACCAGCAGACAAGGCACGTGATAAGCCTCGGCGGTAACCAAAAAACGGTCGATAAAGCCTGTGCTTGTACGCGGAAAGCCAATAGTTGCCACAAGGCAGGCTTGGTCGAGGTTAGCGGCAATTATGTGCGTCTGTTTCGACAACTTGGTGGAACGGCGTATGATGCAGTTCCTGCGTTCGTCAACAGCGGTGATAAGCCCTGTGCCGTCGGTGGTCTGCAGCTCGAACTCCACGGTGTCGCCCACAGCAATAGGATTGGTGCTTTTAATGCCTTTGATACGGAAATTGCCACGCAACTGACAGTCAACAACACTGCCGTCGTCGGTACGCACCTTGTACCATTTTCCCGTTGTCTTGCTTACCAATCCCTTAGCCATATTACTGATTATGAAGATATTAGTAGTAAATCAACTGACTAAAACGCTCTTTGTCAAGTATTTCGTTGGCTACATCAAGTATCTGCTGTGGCGTGATGGCGTTTGTTTCGGCGGCAATCTCGTCCATAGTGTCCACACGGTCGTATATAAGAAAACTTTTGCCGATGGACTGCATCTCGTTGAGCGACTGTTCGTTGTTGATGGCCATCTGGCCCAAAAACTGCATTTTATACTGGTGCAGTTGTGAAGTGCTTATCGAGACGTTCTTAATTTTTTCCAACTCGCGGAAAATCAGCTCGATAATCTTGTCTTTGAAATCGGGGTGCATGGCGGTATAAATGTAGAAAATGCCGCTGTCGCTGAACAGAGAATATTGAGTTTCAATATTGTAGCACAATCCATATTTCTCACGAATTGCCACATTCAAACGCGAAGTCATGGCAGGTCCGCCTAAAATATTGTTAATCAACGTGAAAACAACACGCTTATCGTTAAAATTGCTATATGCCGGACAGCCGAGCAAGGCATGCACCTGATGCCCGTGCTTGTTGCGGGTTTCGGAAAAGACATTGGTATTGGTTACTGGTATGCGTTTCGTAAGGGCGGAAGTGGCAGGCTGCACGCCGAAATGTTTATCGCAAATGTGGACTATCTTTCGGAAATCGAGGTTGCCCACTACCGAAATCACCATACGGTCGGTGGTGTAGTTCTTTTTTACGAACGACAGCAGTTGCTGCGAATTGAATTTACGTATGTTGCGCGGTTTTCCCAATATATTGTGTGCAAGGCTGTGGTCGCCGAAAAACAGTTCTTCGAAATCGTCGAAAATCAATTCCGAAGGGGTATCTTTGTACGAGTTTATCTCATCTATGATAACCTCCGTCTCCTTTGCCAGCTCCCTCGGCGGAAATGTGGAATGGAAAATTATGTCGGAGAAAAGCTCTATGCATCGCTCGAAATGCTGTGTCATGGCGGAGGCGTAGATGCAGGTCTCTTCTTTAGTGGTGTAGGCGTTGAGTTCGCCGCCCACGCCGTCGATGCGGTTGAGTATGTGGTACGAGTGTCGTTTTTGTGTGCCTTTGAAAATGGCGTGTTCGATAAAATGCGCCATGCCTTCCTCGCTTGGCGTCTCGTCGCGGGAACCGGTGTTTACATAAACGCCGCAGTGAATTACCGCCGACTGGTTGCGCCGGAAGACAATACGTATGCCGTTGGCAAAGCGGTGATATTGGTAGATTTCGGTGTTGTTGGTCAAGGTAATGGCTATTTTATTGTACTACGCCTTCGGCAAGAGTGAGGTTGCAACGGAACAGCTGCTCCAGTTTTTTATCCTTTGGCATCAGGTATGTGTGCAGCCCCAACGACTTTGCGGTTTCCACGTTGGAGGGATTGTCGTCGATAAACAGTGTTTCGTCGGGATTGAGGTTGTTCTCGTCGATAATCGTCTGGAAACCGTCGGGCTTGGGCTTGCGGGTGTGCATCAACTGCGAAAAATAGGCCTTGCAGAACGACACCTCGAAGGGGTTGAAGCCGTATTTCTGCGTCTCCTCGGCCATAAAACGGTCGTAGTTTATCTGGTTGGTGTTGCTGAAAAGGAAAGTGTTGTACTTGATACGTAGTCCGCCAAGCAATTGCCAACGGATTTTGGGTATTTCGATAAGTATGGCGTTCCATGCGTCGTCTATCTGCTCGTCGGTGAGGGCTATGGGCGAAATACTGCGGATGTAGTCGCGGAACTCAGCGGGACTGATACGACCTTCTTCAAACTGGTCTATCATCGGAGTCTGCGACAGCTTGGTGTAGTATTGCTCAAAATCCTGAAGCCCGTAGGAACGGAAACGGTCGGCAATGTTTTCGTATCTTATGTCGTAAATCACGCCACCGAGGTCGAATATTATATTTTTGATTTCCATTTGATTACACAAAATATTACGTTGCTTTGTCCTTTATTTTCAAAGGTGCAAATTTAAGTTTTTTTTGCCGAAAAAACAAACTCCCCTACTGTCCGAACTTGTCGAGAAGCTGTTGGGCGTAAGTCTTAGAAACGGGAATGTCGGGGATTTCCTTGTCGTCGAGCTCCACAAACAGGCCGGTCTTTTCCTTTTTCAGTATCTTCACCTTCTTGAAATTGATGATATACGAGCGGTGGCATCGCACCAAATCCTCCGAGAAATCCATCGTTTCGATGTTTTTCAAAGTGTTCCGGAGACAGAACTTGGTGGTGCGTTCCTTGTTTTTGTAACAGATATTCACGTAGTTGTCGGCCGCCTCTATGTAAAACAAACTGTCGATATGAACCGAAAGCTTAAGGTTGCCTTTTTCGTCGGTGAAAAGTAGCTGCTGCGTTTTCTCGTCTTTTTCAGCCGTAACGCCCAGTCTTTTGCGGAAACGCTCAATATACATATTCCTGTCGTCCAACTCGAAGAAAAGGGTAGTAATAATATAAGGTATGGCCAATATCGACGAACTGTAGAGCAGAGTGTCACCAATTATCTGAAAATAGCCAATTGGCAGACCGTAGTGGACTTTTCCCACCAGCCAGGCATAAAGGTTGCAGAACAAAGAGATGGCAACAACCTCCACCAATATCCACGCAATATATGTGGCGTAATGTATCAGTCCGTTCTTTTTACACACAAGGAACATAACCAACCGGCTGATAATAAGCACAACGAGACCGATGGCCGAGACGAGCGCCGCATGTGCCGCAAACGCCTCCTTGGAATCCACAGCATGGAACTTGGAGGTTCCATAGGGAGCAAAAATAAGTATGAATGTAAAAGCAAAAACAACTACAAATGCAATGAATTTGAAGATGTTAGAAATTCTTATGAGGTTATATGGTATTCTTTTATGCATCTGTTATTCTAATTAATCGAAAAATTGCAATTAAAATACGTGATTTCTTCAAAAAAATTGTGTGAAAAAGCAACTTTTTTGAGGTGGGGTGAAATTTTTAACATGATTTTTGTCGTTTTTTCACCCCTAAATAGTAATTTTTACCACCCATTTCGCCCTTTTACCCAAATAGGGGTGCCTGCAAACCATATTTTTTGCCAATCGAAACGGACTTGGTATTTTTGCATCGCAAACAAAAAAAACCGCATTGCCGGAAAACAAAAAAGATGAAGTTAGAAACACGCGAAAATCTCAAAAACTTATACACATCGACAAGCCGTGGCTTTGAAATGTGCGAAAAAAGTTGTATTTTTGCATAAAACATCAAAAACGCAATTATCATGATAAGTTTTGAGAACATAAACAAGCCCGACTGGAGATACAATCTCCTTTACGCTTATGTGCATCCGCTGCACAACTTCATCTATTACCGCAAATATTATATACTGAACCGCGAACGCATACCCAAGGGCAAGCCTGTGGTGGCCATTAGCAACCACCAGAACGGCCTTACCGACGCCCTCGGCATTCTGTTCGGTTTCAGCAAGGACGGCCGTCATCCGGTGTTTATAGCCCGCGCCGACATTTTCAAACGCGAGATCGCCGCCAAGGCTCTCCGTTTCCTGCGCATAATGCCCGCCTTCCGTGCCATGGACGTCGGCACAGCAGGTGTGGGCGAAAACCAGGCTATCTTCAACCAGTCGGCCAAGATACTTACCGAAAACGGCGTGGTGGCCCTCTTCCCCGAAGCAGGACATCAGAACTGCCACACCCTCGGCACCTTCAAAAAAGGATTCGCGCGCATAGCCTTCCGCGCCGCCGAAATGATGGACTTCAAGGAGCCTATCTACATACAGCCCATGTCCAACCACTACGACAACTATTTTTCGGTTCAGGGCAAGCTGATTGTAACCTTCGGCGAGCCGTTCGAATTCACCGACCTCTACGAGCTGTACAAGACACAGCCCCACAGAGCCGAAAAACTCCTCGCCGACCGCGCTCGCGCGATAGTGGATGACCTTATGCTCAACATTTCGGACCTCGAACACTACGAGGAATACGAAATGCTCTGCTCCATATACGGACGCGAACTGATGAAAGAAGAAAAACAGTCGCGACGCTACTTCCCCAACCAACTGCACGCCAGCCAGAAAGTCGTGAAAATGCTCGACAGCTACGCTAAAACCAACCCCGAAGGATTCAACGAGCTGATGAAAGAGACGCACCTCTACTGCCACTCGTTGGACAAAATGCACCTCCGCGACTGGGTTTTCGCTCAAAAGCTCTCCACAGCCGGTTTTCTACTGCGTCTGCTGCTCTGCATAGTACTCACCCCCATAGTTATAGCCTGCTGGGCAATAAACATTGTGCCTTTCAGCGTTTCGTCGTTTATAACACGAAATATAAAGGACTACATGCTCCACTCGTCGTTCCACTTTGCAGTGGGATTTCTGGTGTCCTACCCGCTATGGTTTATCATTTCTGGCATAGTGCTAGGGGCCGTAACAGGACTTTGGTGGCTGCTGCCAATATATATGGTGGCTCTGCCCCTCTCGCTGCTCGTGTATCTGCGCAGCAAAGTGATGATAAAAAAGGTTTACAACCGCGTGCGTCGTTTCCGCCTGTGGTTCCGTGGCAACCGCTACTACGCCGAAGCCGTGGAGACACGCAAAAGCATCATCAACAAATTCCCTCTTATACGAAAATAGTTTTTTTATGAATATTGCGTAAAATGGCGGAGGAAGCAATTCCTTCGCCATTTTTTATGCTCCCGTAGGACGATATGGAAAACCTTGTTTTTTGTTCACGACAAATAGTGTAATGGAAAGGCAACCCCTAAAGGGGTTGTTGCTCGCTCGTGTATTTGTCGTTAACGTTATTGAAAGGCAACCTCTAAC
>DBXF01000061.1:0-134 GCA_002309295.1 Bacteroidales bacterium UBA1219
ACGGGTATGAACTTGCTTGCCTTGCCCGTGGTCCCCGATGATTTGGCCAGCCACCGCACTTTCTCGTTCCACAGCAGGTAGTTCTCGCCTTTCATTATGCGTTGCACGTAGGGATAGAGGTCGGCGTAGGTGTT
>DBXF01000061.1:144-5192 GCA_002309295.1 Bacteroidales bacterium UBA1219
GGCACCTGCTGTGCGAAATCCTCCCATGAGCGTATGTCGTTGTAATGGTATTTGTTGCCCCATTCGGTGCCGAGTCCTCCGGTGATGAGTCCCTCGAACACCCTTTGTTGCACACCTATAGGGTCGTCCATGTAGCGTTCCACCTTGCGGTAGCGCCGTTTCATGAAAGTGTATGCCGTTTTGTTGATGATGTTCATAGTACTTGTTATTTAGGCGATTTTTTAATTAGTATAAAGGCGGCGGCCCCGAACACTATTATCGGCAAAAGTACTGCCATAAAGGGACCGAGGCTTCCGTTGGTGGCGAACACCGTGGTTATTTTCATGAAAATGACGAAGAAAAAGGCTATGGCAATGCCTATTGCAAGGTGCAGACCCATTCCTCCGCGCTGCTTGCGCGACGAAACGGCCAGGCCGATGAACGTCATAATGATTATCGCCAAGGGGTTGAGCAGACGCTGGTAGTATTCGATGCGGTAGCCCGCCACGAGGTGCGAACCGCGTAGCTCCTCTTGTTTGATAAATTGTCGTAGTTTGAAAAAGTTCATCGTCTCCACGTTCTCGTAGTTGATATTGAACTCGTTGGGCTGTATGGGCAGCGTTATCATAGTGTCCACCTTGCGGTAGAGTGACTCTTTGAGCCCCGACATTTTCCGGCAGGTGTAGTTGAACGCCCGCCATTTGTCCTCCACCGAGTCGTAGCATATCTGGTCGGCACTTATTTTCATCACCATCTCCTTGCCATTGAAAAACTCTTCGGTGTAGCGTATTGCTAGGTTGTTGTTGTTGTCGAAACTCTCGGCGTAAATCTGGTGCCCCTCGCGGTATTGTATGTGTATGTTGGTGTAGCGGTTGTTGTATGCGTTTTTGATGTATTTCCGCTCGAAATCGGTGACGTATGTGTTGTTGATGGGTATGATGAAATTGCCGAGTATCAGTATCACAAAGGCTATTATCGAAGAACCAATGATGTACGGCTTTATCATCTGCTTGAAACTCACGCCGTTGCCCAAAATGGCGATTATTTCGGTATGCCCGGCCATCTTGGAGGTGAAATACACCACCGAAATGAACACAAATAGTGGACTGAACAGGTTGATGAAACTCGGAATGAAGTTGAGATAATACTGAACTACAATAAGATGCAGGGGTGCGTGGTTTTCAAGGAAGTCGTCCAGTTTCTCGCTCACGTCGAACACTATGATAATGACAATAATCAGGCTTATTGCCAGACAGAAGGTGGCGATAAACTTGCGCAGAATGTATTTGTCTATTATCTTTAGTTTGTCTATTCGCATGTATTGTGTTGTTTCTCCGAGGATTAAATGCAGTTTTTGTGCTACGGAATAACCTACAAATATACGAAATATTTTAGAATAAATTTGGCTTTTTTGTAGAGAAGGACAATGTGGGCATAATGGCATAAAAAAAGAGCGGATTGAAAAATCCGCTCTCTTTTTCAATAAGATTCAATCGTCTTATTTTTTCAGTTTTGATTTAGCTTTGGTGGATTTTTTGTCCAAACCAGTTTCAGCGTTTACTTCTTTATTAGCCTCAATCTTGACTTCTTCTTTTACAGGAGCGGGTTCGGGAGCAACTTCCTTTTTGGTAGTTGTGGTTTTCTTTGTGGTTGTAGTTTTTTTGTTGTTGTCAACCACAGGAGCCTGTTCCTCAGCCTGAAGAGCCGAGTCGATGGTTACATCTTCGATAGGTTCTTCGAGAACGCTGTCAACGCTGTCAACAACTGCTTCTACGGGTTGGTTGTTGTTGCAAGCAACTGCAAGACCCAGAACCAAAGCCGAAAGGCCTAATAATCTGAATGTTCTTTTCATGATTTTTTATTTATTTTAAATGTTAATAGTTACTTTTTGTGATTATTTTTTATCTTCACCCAAGTCTTCGAGTGCTATGTTTTTGAAAACTACGCTCAGGGCTTTCATTTCGCCAGTGTGAGTCTGAGTGTTGTCGATTTCGTACAAGGTGCCTTTTACAGTACCGGAAATCACAAAGCTGGAAGAGTTGAAATCGGTAACAGCAATTGTCATGTTGTCGTCGTCGCCAGTACCTTTTTCCCAGCCGAAGAAATCCCATTCGCCACCATCTTGTAAAGCATAGGTGTTCTCAGCTTTTTCGTAGTATTGTACATACACATCGGTACCGTGGTTGTTGCCTTTTTGTGCTTCGGTTTGGAAGTACAGCATGGGGAAGGTCAGGTATCCTTCGTCGTCACCATCTTCTACATAAGGAATGTATCCGATGCTGTCGTTAGGAGTAGCGTAGATTGCGAAGAATCTTTTGTTCAGTCCGTCGGTAACGAGGTATGTAGCACCTTCTGAATATTTGGCGGACCAAGTGTAGTTGCCAAAGGTTACGGTTACACCGTCATCGGATAATGCTACTTGTTCGTCGTCTGTGCATGATGTCATGCTGAACATGGTTGTTGCCAAAAGGGCAAGACCTAATACTTTAAAATACTTTTTCATTTTTTTTGTGTTTTTTAATGATACTTAATTTTCTTTTTAATGTGAAAATTACTTTTGTTAGTAAATTTTCAAGGTGCAAAATTACGAAAAAAAATGATACAGCATGTTTTTTTTTTGTTTTTTTTTGGATAAAGATATTAAGTATTTGAATGTTAGTTGTTTATGCAATAGGCTTTATTGCATTTTTTTATTATTTTTCTTTTCTAGCCATTGTTTTGCATTGTGTTATGTGTGTTTTTTTTGTGTTTGAATTGTCGTTTTAGCAAATATGAGCGTTTCCACGAAAAAGTGTTCCGGAGGGTTGCGTCAAAAAAATATTTTTTTTTGTCGGATAAAATATGTACCTTTGCAGTTTGTATATTTAATAGTATTGTAATAAAAACCAAACGTTATGAAGCTGAGAATCATAGTCTTGATACTATCCATGCTGCCTCTTTTGGCTGTTGCACAAAACCAGATCGACAAGCAAGGCCGCCGTCAGGGGCCGTGGACAAAGGTGGACAAGAACAACCGTAAGATATACGAAGGCACCTTCAAGGACGACCACGAGACGGGCGTTTTCACATACTTTTACCCCAACGGCGCGGTACGCATGAAAAACACCTTCACCCCCGACGGTAAATATTGCAGCCACGAGGTTTATTCCGAAAAAGGCCACCTTCTGGCAACCGGTTTCTACAACCAGAAAAACCGCGACAGCGTTTGGCATATCTACAACGAAGACGGAGCTTTGGTAAAGATAAACCGCTACCGCATGGGCGTTAAGTGGGGTACTTTCTACACTTTCTCGCCCGAAGGCGACACCCTCGAAATTTTCACTTGGAAGGACAACAAACGCGAGGGATACGCACGCCGTGTCACCCGCGAGGGATATGTGGAAATGCACTACAAGGACGGACTTCTGCACGGACCTATGGCCGAATACGCCAACGGCAAACGCATCAAGGAAGGTCAGTTCGAAAATGCCCTGCGTGTGGGCGAATGGAAACGCTGGATTCGCGGAACTCTCTCAGTGAAAGAGACCTGGCGCGACGCCATGCTCATCGACCGTAAGGTGCTTGTACTTGCTACCGACATGCCTCGCTTTGTATCCACCAAGGAAATTGCCTATTTCCACAAATCGGGCAACTCCAACACTGTTGTTATCCTGCGCGACGGCAAACAGATGTCGTCCAACGAGGATTTCGACAGCTTCGGCGATAAAATAGGTACCGAAAACTTCGTTATCGTTGACCGAAAGAACAAAGTGGTTGCAGCAACCGACTGCATCAAAGGTTTTGCCAAGGACCCCGAAGGACGTATGGTTCTCGAGCTTATCCCTCAAAGCCGTTTCACTATTTTTGTTGACGAGAAAAAGGACGCCGACCTCATCAAAATGGTGGAATACCTGCTTCAGGAAAACAACAACTAAACCTGCACAGCCTCTCTTAAGAAACCGACAAACCTCTTTGCCATGGGCATAGTTGCGCGACAAAGCATCAAAGGGTCGATATTCAGCTACTTGGGTGCTTTTATCGGCTTTGTGAACACTCTGTTCATCGTCACCGCCATGATGGAGAACGAGGTTTACGGCCTCATCGGCGTTATAGTGGAGGCCGGCACCCTGCTGGGCAGCTTCAGCATGATGGGCATAGGCTCGGCGGGCTTCAAATTTTTCCCTTTCTTCAAGTCGAAAGACGGCACCCACAACGGATTTTTCTTTTATCTGCTAGTGATACCGCTAATCGGATTCGCCATCTTTTTCTCGCTGGCCATTATCTTCAAGGCCTCCATCATCAGCTATTTCAGCGAAAACGCCTCGCTGTTTGTCGATTATTTCTGGTGGATATTCCCGCTGGCCTTTTTCTTTGCCTACCAGACTGTATTTGCCACCTATTCCAACGTGCTGATGCGTGTGGTGGTGCCGCGCTTTGTACAGGAGGTGCTGGTGCGGGTGCTCAATATGGTGATTTTTGTCCTTTACGGATTCCATATCATAAACCTTCAGTGGCTTATAGCCCTGCAGGTTATGGTTTACGGGGCGGCGATGCTGGTAAACCTGTTCTATATCTCGCGCATAGGCAAACTTACGTTGAAACACGACATTAACTTTGTGTCGCCTGAGCTGCGTGGACAGATTGCCCGCTACTCGGCCTACACGTTGCTGGCGGTTATCGGCTCCACTATTATGATAAAGATAGACACCTTTATGGTGGGGGGCGTGCTGGGACTGGCCAAGCTGGGTATTTACCGTGTGGCGCTGTTTATGGGCGTAATAGTGGAGATACCTTCGCGGTCGCTCTTCGCCATAGCGCAGCCCATAGCCTCGGAGGCAATAAAAAACGAAGACCGTGCGGCTCTGTCGCAACTGCTTAAGAAGGTGTCAATCAATCTGTTGCTTATCGGCTCCGCGATATTTCTGCTTATCTACATAAACCGTTTCAACATTTTCGAGATAATGCCGAACGGTGACAAGTACGCCGCCGGCCGCGATGTGATGGTCTTCATAGCTCTGGCTAATCTGGTCAACATCACATTTATGTTCAATTTGTATGTGTTGCAACTTTCCAAATACTATATATATTAT
>DBXF01000061.1:5239-15259 GCA_002309295.1 Bacteroidales bacterium UBA1219
GATGGATATGACTGGTGGCGCGGTGGCCAAGATTATTACATACGTTTTGGTGGCTGTGATACTTACAGCGTTTGTTTATTGGAAACTGAAGATACATCCTTTCACACTGAGGCATTTGTATATGGTGTTGATACTGCTTGGCGGCGTGGGTGTCGATTTTCTGCTGCCCGTAATTCCCAACGCCATTGCCGACGGTATTTACCGCACATTGATAATCGGTTGCGCGGGTGCGTTTTTGGTTTATCGTCTCAAAATTTCACCCGATGCCAACGCCATCGCTGACAATTTGCTGGATAAGGCTAAGGGTTGGAAATCAAAGAAATAGGGATTAAGATTGTACCCCATTTTTTTAATCTGATACTTTTTGTTCTGCTATTCTACAATGCTGAACACGAATTTTTTGTTTAGCTTGGAGCGGAATAGGTAAATGATGAAATAATAAACTGCCACTAGAGCTATGGCCACTACTGAGGCCACTAGTTCCGAAGCCCCCACGGCAAGCATCACGGCTATGGCCGCCACCACCACAAGGGCGGGTATTATGTAGGCGAAAACCACCGCCAGCAGTCCTTTGCCCGACGATGCCACCACCGTAACTTCGTCGCCAACATGGTATTCCTTTTGCAGTAGCGTGCGTTTCACGTCGATGATTTTGTCGGTTTTGTCGGACATGGAGCAGAGCCCCTTGGCGTGGCACGAGGCACAAGCCGATGCCGATTCTATCTTAACCCTTACAAGGTCGTCGGTTATTTCGATAACTATCCCTTTATGTTCAGCAATATCAGTCATTTATCTTAACTTTTTGCAATTTTTTACGCATTTGCCGTCTTTGTTTATCATGTGAATTACGCCGTTTTTCACCACTTCGGCGCGGCCGCTCTCGAAATAGGATGCGGACTCGTATTGTACGGCAATCACCATCTTACCGGTGGTGTCGATAAATCCCCACCAAACCCCGTCGCGCACCGCCGCCAACCCCTCGCTGAAAGGGTAGGCGTTGGTGTAGATGAGCGGCACCACAACCTTGCCTTTGGCGTTGACAAATCCGAAACGGCCGTCCTTCTCAACCAGCGCCAGTCCGTCGCGGAGCACGTAGGCGTTGGATCGTAGACTGGCGTTGCCGTATTCCACGGGCAGCACAATGCGGCCTTTTTTATTTATGATGCCATAACGTCCTTTCTCCACAACCATCGCCAGTCCGTTCTTGAAACTCGTCACCTCATCGTATTTGCAAGGTACAATGGTTTTGCCTTTGGTGTTGACAAAGCCCCACAGCCCGTCTTTCTTCACAGCGCACATGCCCTCGCTCACACGTTGCATATCCTCGTAAATGAAAGGCGTTATGGGTTTCAGGTCTTTGCCCAAAAGGGCGGCTTCTCCGTTGTAGGCGGCAAAGGTGAATCCGTCCTGCATCTGCCCGAGAATCTCGTATTTTATTGGCAGCACTTCCTTGCCGCTGCGGTCGATAAATCCGTAGCGTTCGTAGGCTTTCACCACTGCCACGCCTTCGGTGAAAGGGTAAGCGTATTCGTATATGGCGGGTATGGCCATCTGCCCTTTTTTGTCGATGAAACCAAAAGCAAGAGTTCCGATGCTGTCGGTGATAACTGATACTACCGCCAAATCTTCGTAAAATGACGAAGCACTGGCGTATGTGGCGGGAATGACGATATTGCCTGCCATATCCAAAAATCCGTAGCGGTTGTTTTGTAGGAATCGTGCCAGTCCGCAGCTGAAATAGTCCAAATCCTCGTATTGGCAGGGTATTACCTCGTGTCCGGTGGAGTCGATGAGGCCGCATTTGCCCACTTCGAGCCACACTTTGCAGTAGCCGTTCTGAAAACGGTCGGTCTCGAGGTATTTGTTGGGTGTGAGGATTTTGCCGTCGTAGCGTTTGAAACCGAAACGACCGTCCTTGTAAGTCTTTTGTATGCCGTTGATGAAATACAGGTCGCAGCCGCATTCCTCCTCATCCACATAAAGCGAGTCGTTTTGTGCTAACGCACTGACACAAAACAGCGTGGCGAGTGTGGCAAGGACGATTGTTCTGACATTCATGGCTTAAATCGTTTCGATGTTGGAGGTTTCTGTCCATCCGGTGTTGCCGTCGGCAATTTTTATCTTAGCCCAGTCGTTGATGACGTCCTCGATTTCCACCTTGGTGCCTTCGTGCAGAAGGAATTTGTCGGCGGCGTCGCTTTCGGGGGAGGTCTTAACCGAAACGGCGGGCAGCATTATTATAGCTTCGTCGTGGCTGGTGGCGTTGTTGTGGCTAACGCAAAGGTTGATGAACGACAAAATCAGTATCGCCGTAAGGGCCAGACCAGAGAAGAACGACGCTTTTTTGGTGTTGTACGAACGTGCAAGGAAAAACAGCGCCCACACGGCGCAAACGATGAACATAAGAACTATGCACAGAATCGCCCATCCGTTGGTGGAGAGCATACCCACAATAGCGTCGGACCATTCCGAAAGGAAAAAAGTGGGCATTTCGTTGATTTTGTCGGAGGTTTTGCTGCGGGCGAATTCGAGGCTGTTCCGTATGTCGTCGTCGTTTGGCGAGAGGCGCAAAGCCCGCTCGTAGTTGAGTATGGCGTTGCCAAGACTGCCGTTGCGGAACTCAGCGTTGCCGAGGTTGTAGTACAGGTCGCCCGACTCGTAGCCGGAGGCGAGAATTTGGTTGTAAACCTCGATGCTTTGTGCAAACTGACCGTTTTTGTACAGCTCGTTGGCACGGTTGAACAGGGTGTTGTTGTCTTCGGCCATGATATTTGCCGAAAGTGCCAAGAAAAATGCTGCGAAAGTTATAATGCGTTTCATTGTGTGCGTTGTTTTTCGTTACTTCAACTGGTTTTCGAGGTCGAGAATCATCTGCAGGGCCTGGTTGTATATCGACTGTTTTTTGGAAGTGCTGTCACCTGGTGCGAAACGTGCGAAATCCACTTCGCCTATCGTCTGCATGATGGTTTGGATAACGTTTTCGGACACGTTCTTGCTTTCCAGCGCGCCCTGTATCGTCTCCGACGATAGTTGCGATGTGGGTATGGTGAATTTGTCGGACACGTAGCCCCAGATGGCTTGGTAGATTTCGATATAGAAACGCTCGTCGTCGTTGTCGGCAAGGAATTTCTCGGCTTTGCGCAGACGTTTTTTTGCCAGTCTTGTGGCTTTGCGCAGACGCACAGCATTGACGTCGGCGTTGCTCTTGCTCACTTTGCGGATGATAATTACCGCGGCAATTGCCAGTATTACAGGCAGTAGGAAGAGAATCCAAAACAGTGCTCCGCCGAAAAACGAGGATCCTTTTTTGTGCAGTCCGGGATTACCTGTCTTTATGTATTCTATGTCGTTGTTAAGCAGTTTTACGTTGTTTTTTGCGGCATCTCCCACACTCGATGTTCCGCCCTCGCCTTTGGCCACATCTATGGTGAATTCGCCGGTGGTCTTGGTTACGAAAGACTTGCTTTTGGGGTTGAAACATACCAGTTTAGCCGGAGGGATGGTGTATTTGCCTTCGCTTCGCGGAATCAGCACCCATTCGAAAGTCTTGCTGCCCGAAATGCCTGCCGCTGTGCGTTTTATGTTTGAGCTGATTTTGGGGTCGTATGCCTCGAAAGAGGGAGGGAAGTCCACGTCAACGTTGTCGATAAGCATTAGGTTGCCCTTGCCGGAGATGGTGAGGGAGTAGGTGAGGGCCTCGTTGGCTTTCAGTTTCTTGGTGTCTACGCTGCTTTTCACCGAAAGGTCGCCCACAGCACCGAAATATCCGTCGGGCTCGTCGGGGAGACTCTTGATGTTGATGGACAAAGTATTGGATTTCAGTTTTTTATTCACCACTTGATATTGGCTGCCGCCGAAGAAGGGGTCGTCGAAGAACATGTCGAAAATGCTGCCCGACTGGCGGCGGTTGCTCTGCACCTGCACCACTGCGGCCACCTCGGTGTTGATAGGCGAGAGGGTGAGGGTGCCTGTCTCTTGTGGGAAAAGGGCAATTTTACGTATCTCGTACACGGCGTAGCGGCGACCGTCTATCACCTCCTCGCGCTGCTGCGGATTCTGGGTGTCGTCGGTGAGGTCTTCGCTCCAAAAGCCTTTGTTGCTCGGCAGTTTGTCTATCTGGAACTGACGCACCTGCACCTGTGTGTAGAGCTTGTAGGTTACTATGACTTCCTCGCCTTGGTAGGCCGAGCCTTTGTTGGCCACGGCCCGAACAAACAGCGTTTTGTCGCTTATCCCAACAGGCTCGGAGTGCTGTTGTTGCTGTTGTTGGTTCCATCCGTTGCCGCCGTTGTTTTGTCGTTGCTGTTGCTGTTGGTTTTGAGCTTGATTGCCTTTTTCAACGGTTATTGTTACAGGGTCGCTGCTGATGGTCTTGCCGTCAACCACGCAGGAGGCGGAGCCTATTGTGTATTGCCCTTCACTTGTGGCGGAGAGGTTATATGTGTACGAAACCTCGACAGACATTGTTGTTTGTCCGTTGATGTTGCGCATGCTTGAGCTGTGCGACTGGAAAGGTCCACCGAGGTAGTTCAGACCCTTGAACGAAGGCGCTTTGAAATTCGACGGCTCGGCGTTAACCTTGAACTGTACCGAGAAACGTTGTCCTACGCTTACGGTGCGGGGGGCGGTAACCGACAATCGCGGGTTTTGCGCCATGGCCGCCACAGATATTACAAGCATCAGGACCCAACACAGTGCCCTGCTGGTGATATTTTGGAATGTCTTTGTTTTAAGAATGTTCATAACGCTCTATGTCAAAGTGTTTTAAGTTGTTGGTATGTGTAGATGTTCAGTCGTGCAAAGATAACGAAATTTTTTGATAGCACGAAGTACGGAGAACAAATGGTGAACGTGTGAATGGTGAATTAGTCTTTATTACCCAATCCGTCAAATTCCGAATTCCGAAATTACCAGTCTTTCTCAACTCTGCCACCGGCAGGAATTTTCACCTTTTGTTTGTCCAAAGTCTTTTGCTCTTTGTTTTTCAGGGCTTCGAGCATGCGTTCGGCATCGGCTTTCTTTTTCTGTTCCTGCTTGTCCTGTCCCTGCTGCTGTTTTTGCTTGTCTTTATTCTGTTGGTCTTTGTTCTGGTCCTGTTTGTTTTGCTGGTCTTTATTATGGTCTTTATTCTGGTCCTTGTTTTGGTTTTGTTTGTTTTGTTGCTGGTTTTGTTTGTCTTGGTTTTGCTGGTTTTGGTTTTGTTGCTGTTGTTGTTGCTCTTGTCGGAGCAGCTGCTGTGCCATGGCCAGGTTGTATTTGGTGTTGTCGTTTTTGTCGGAGGCTTTCAGTGAATTTTTGTAAGCGTCCACGGCTTCTTGGTACGATTTTATCGCATCGGGGGTGCCGCGTTTTTCAAGACCTTCCTGCATAGCACAGTTGCCCATGTTATGCAGTGCCGCGCTTTTCTCCTTTGCCGATGTCTCGGGGGCTTCGGCGGCTTTGGCGTAGTATTTCTTGGCCATGTCGTATTTCTTTTGCTTGTACAAGGCGTTGCCCAGATTGTACTGAGCCTTGTAGAAAGTGCTGTCCTGGGCCAGCGAACGGCGGTAGGCTGTCTCGGCGTCGGTGTATTTCTTTTCTTTGTACAGACTGTTGCCCTTGCGTGCCGAACGGCGGTAGTCCTGTGCCTGCATAGCACCGCACACTATCATAAGCATTGCCAGAAGGTATATCGTTTTTTTCATTGTCGTAAAGTTTTTACCTGTTTTCGGCGTTTTTGCCAAAGATGTTCCTGTAGTTGAAAATTCTGTTTCTGCGTTCGAAAATTAGCAGCTCGGCCACGAGCAGCAGTATGGCAAAAATCAGCGGGTATTGGAATTTGCTTTCGTATTCGGAAAACATCTGTTCGCCGTAGTTCTGTTTTTCGAGTTTGCCGATGCGGTCCATAATGTCGTCCAAACCGCTGCTGATGTTGTTTGCAGGCACGTAAATGCCGTTGCCTGCATGGGCTATCTCCTGCAGCATCTGCTCGTTAAGCCGTGTGGTGACGGGGTTGCCCTCGCGGTCTTTCTTGTAGCCTAGACGCGTGCCGCGCGAGTATTGCGGTATAGGCACACCGTTGGGTGTTCC
Organism: Bacteroidales bacterium UBA1219; assembly: GCA_002309295.1. GTDB lineage: Bacteria > Bacteroidota > Bacteroidia > Bacteroidales > P3 > UBA1219. Next base: position 11,309 of record DBXF01000061.1, read on the forward strand.
CATGCCTATGGTGTTCACCACAATGCCCTCGGCGTAGGCCATTTTGGCCATCTCCACAGCGTCGTCCTCGTGGTTTTCGCCGTCGGAAATAATAATAATGGTACGACTTTTGTTCTTTTCCCAAGGAATGTCTTCGTTGCCATAGCCGAAAGTCTCCATGCATTTTGTTATGGCCTCTCCGATGGCAGTTCCTTGATATTCAATCATATCGGTGCTGACAGCGTCGAGAAACATCTTGGCGGCGCCGTAGTCGCTGGTAAGAGGCAGCTGTGTGTATGCCTTTCCGGCAAATATTATCAGCGCCACGCGGTCGTTGCTGAATTTCCCTATAAGGTCGGAAACGCTCTTCTTGGCACGTTCCAGGCGGTTGGGCTGCACGTCCTCTGCAAGCATACTGTTGGATATGTCGAGGGCTATGGCCACGTCAATGCCTACGCGCTCGCCTTTCACCATTTTGGAGCCCATCTGTGGATTGGCCACGGCTATTATCAGCAAAAACAGGGCTGCCATCAGTATGGCGAACTTGGTGTGTGATTTGATGTTGGACACGTCGGGGGTGAGCAGAGCATACAGACGGCTGTCGGCGAAAGCTTTGGATCTTTTCCTGCGTCTAAGGCGCAGAGATACGTACAACGCCACAAATGCAGGTATCAGCAGTAGCAAATACAGTAGTATAGGATGTTCGAAGTGTATCATGGCAATTGCGTGTTAAGGGGTTGTTTTGAAATAGGTTAATCCGAGCAGTATCTCCAAAACAAAGGCCACAAGGGCTATTATGAGGAAGGGCAGTTGCTCGTCTTTGGTTTGGTTGTACTGCGTTACGTCAATCTTGGTCTTTTCCATCTGGTCTATCTCGTCAAAGATTTTCTGCAGCGATTTGTTGTTGGTGGCGCGGAAATACATGCCGCCCTCGGTTTGTTCGGCCATGGCTTTCATCATAGGCTCGTCTATCTCCACTGGTATGTTCTGGTATTGGGTGTGTGTGCCGAAAGGAGTCTGCACTTTGAAAGGATAGGGTGCTTCGCCCCGTGTGCCCACACCTATTATATATAGACGTATGCCATAGAGCGCGGCTATCTCGGCTGCCGATTCGGGGTCCACCGAGCCGCGGTTGTTTACGCCGTCGGTGAGCAGTATTATCACTTTGCTCACGGCTTTGCTGTCCTTTATTCGGTTGATGGCTGTGGCCAGACCGTCGCCCAAGGCGGTGCCGTCTTCCACGGTGCCGAACTCTATCTTGTCGAGCTGTCCCAAAAGCACGTTGTGGTCGATGGTGAGTGGCGTTTGTGTGAATGCCTCGCCGGCGAAAATCACAAGTCCCATGCGGTCGGTCTTGCGACCTTCGATGAAATTGCGGGCCACTTTCTTGGCGGCTTTCAGTCGGTTGGGCTTGAAATCCTCGGCCAGCATGGAGCCCGACACGTCGATGGTCAGCATCACGTCTATGCCCTCCACTTTCATCTCCTGACGGCTTAGCTTAGTCTGCGGTCGAGCCAACGCTATTATCGCCGCGGTCAGGGCTATGATGCGCAGCACGAAAACCAACGGCCTGAGCCGCTGGCGCAGTGTCTTTTTTGCCTTGCCGGAAAAGAAACTGATGTTGGAGAAATGCAGTTCGGGTTTCTGTTTGCGGTATTTTATCAGATACCACGCTATTGCCGCCGGCACAAGCAGCAGCAGGAAAAGCAGTTTGGGATTGGCGAAAGTTATCTGTGAGAGCATGTGCTATTCGGTTTTTTCTTGTTGTTTTTGCTGCATCTGTAGCAGACGTTGTTTTGTGGCGTCGGCGGTGTTCGATACAAAATCCACCGAAAGGCTCATCGAGCGGTCGTGTTCCCACGGCTGAGGCTCGGCTTTGGCGAATTTTACAAGGTCGGCGGTCTGCAAAATCTGACGCAGGTTGTCATTTTGTTCGGCGCTGATGTCGGGCGTCTCGGCGCAGGCGTCGGTAATCTGGTCCGAAGTCATCTCGGTGGCGTCGATGTCGTATTGGTTGTAAAGGTACTGACGTAATATGTCGGTGAGGTTGGTGTGGTAGTCTTTCACACGTCCCTGTTTCCAAAGACCTTCTACACGCAGTTGCTCCAGTTGCTCCAGCGCGAGGGTGTCGGGAGGAATGGCCGGCTTGGCGGGCTCGGTGACGTTGTTTTTCCTCTTTCTCAGATATTTTACCAAGAACCACACTCCCACGCATATTGCGGCAAGAGCCAAGGCTAGTAGCAACCAAGGCAGTATCTCTTTGAAAGTGAGAGGTATGCGCATCACATCTTCGATGTCTTTGATGGCTTGGTTGGTATCCACTTCAACGGTGTTCACCGCCAGCAGCAGGGGCTCGGTCCAGAGGGTTTCCATGGCAGTGTCGTTGCCGGTCTGCACCCTTACTACAAGCGGACCAATGGTGTCCACGCCTTCGGTGAAGGATGTTATGGTGGAGTGCTGGTTTATTTTCAGCACCTTGCCATTGTCGTCCATGGTGGTGTCCTGCGTCTGGGCTATAACCTCTATGTTGCCATGGGCTATTTCGTCGGGTGCGGGGAAAAGCACAAAACCGTTGCCGGGGTTTTCGGCCGAGATGGTGAGGGTTACGTGGTCGCCGATAGTAATGCCGTTGGTGTCGGTATAAGCCTGAACCTTTATCTGGGCAGTGGCCGGGATAGCAACGCTGAGCAACAGTAATAATAATATGTGTATCGTCTTGGTCATGATGTGTTACATTTTTTGTCCGCGCAGTTTGAAAAGTTTCATCAGCGGTTTCACGTAGTCGTCGTCGGTGAAAATCAGAGTGTTGTCGATACCGAATTTCGAAAACAGGTTGAGAGTCTGTTGTTCGTGGTCGAGATATGCTTTGCGGAAAGCCGAGCGCACCTCGTCGTCGGAGGTGTCGAGGCAGATGCGGCGTTGTGTCTCCTGGTCGAAGAAATTCACCATGCCCATGCGTGGCAGCTCCGTCTCGTTGTGGTCGGCAATGCGCAGAGCCACAAGGTCGTGTTTCTTGGAAGCTATCTTCAGGGCATCGTCGTAGCCTTTGTCATAGAAATCGCTGACAATAAAGGTTGTGGAGCGTTTCTTTATCACATTGGTGAAATATTTCAGGGCTTGCGACAGGTCGGTGCTGCTGTTTTCCGGTTCGAAGGTTATCAATTCGCGTATGATGCGCAGGATATGCGTGGAACCTTTTTTCGGGGGTATGAATTTTTCTATCTTGTTGCTGAAGAAAATTACGCCCACCTTGTCGTTGTTCTGTATCGCCGAAAAGGCAAGCACAGCGGCAATTTCGGCAATCATCTCGCGTTTTTGCCGCACCTGTGTGCCGAAATTGTTGGATCCGCTCACGTCGATAAGCAGCATCACGGTGAGTTCGCGTTCCTCCTCGAAAATCTTTACGTAGGGGTGGTTGAAACGTGCTGTAACGTTCCAGTCGATATTGCGCACGTCGTCGCCGTACTGGTANNTCCCCGTACTGGTACTCGCGCACCTCGCTGAACGCCATGCCCCTTCCGCGGAAAGCGGTATGGTACTCGCCCGAGAAAAGCTGCTGCGAGAGTCCACGCGCCTTTATCTCTATCTTGCGTACCCTTTTGAATAAATCTTTCTCGTTATCCATCTGATATTTAGTTCAAAAGATTTCTGGTGTTGCGTATCGTTGTTCGATTAGGGCACTTCCACGCTGTTGAGTATCTCGTTGATTATCTCTTCGGAGCTGATGTTCTCGGCTTCGGCTTCGTAGGTGAGTCCTATGCGGTGGCGCAGTATGTCCATCGAAACGGCACGTATGTCTTCGGGTATCACGTAGCCGCGGCGTTTGATGAAAGCGTAGGCCTTGGAGGCGATAGCCAGATTTATCGAACCACGCGGCGAAGCGCCATAGCTTATCAGCCCTTTCAGTTTGCCGAGGTTGTAACTCTCGGGGAAACGTGTGGCGAAAATGATGTCGGTGATGTAGTTCTCGAT
>DBXF01000061.1:15266-86269 GCA_002309295.1 Bacteroidales bacterium UBA1219
ACCACCGAGCGGGCACGTATGATGTCTTCGGGACGCAGCACGGGCTTTATCTCGCCGCTGTCCTTGGCAAGACTCTGGTGCAGTATCTGTTTTTCCTCTTCTTTTTTTGGATACGAAATCACCACTTTCATCATAAAGCGGTCCACTTGGGCTTCGGGCAGGGGATAAGTGCCTTCCTGNNGCCTCGGGCAGCGGGAACGTGCCGTAGGACTCGATGGGGTTCTGGGTGGCCATGACCAGGAAGGGCTCTTCCAGTTTGTAGGTTGTCTCACCGATGGTTACCTGACGCTCCTGCATGGCTTCGAGCAGGGCGCTCTGCACCTTGGCGGGGGCACGGTTTATCTCATCGGCAAGGATGAAATTGGAGAAAATGGGACCTTTCTTAACGTTGAAAGTCTCGTTTTTCTGACTGTAGATAAGCGTTCCGATAAGGTCGGCGGGCAACAAGTCGGGAGTGAACTGTATGCGGCTGAACTTGGCCTGAATGGCCTCGGCCATCGAGGTGATGGTTAGTGTCTTGGCCAAGCCCGGAACACCTTCCAAAAGAATGTGGCCGTTTGCCAAAAGGCTTATCATCAGGCTCTCTATCATGTGTTTCTGTCCCACGATATTTTTGCGCATCTCCGAGTTGAGGATGTCCACGAAAGCGCTCTCGCGTTCGATTTTTTCGTTGAGTTCCCGTATGTCGATTGTCTCTTCCATTGATATGATTTTTGATGTTATTATTAATGTAATGTGCCCCAAAAACGACAAAATTTGTTTTATTCGTATATCGTCATTATTAAAAAATGTTAATTCAATTTTGACAAAAAATAAAAATATCGCTCTAAACCAACAGAAAATCAGTGCTTTTGATGTGATTTGAAAATAAAAAAACGCAAAATGTGCTGATAATTGAAAAAAAAATATTATCTTTGCCTTTTGGATTAAAAACAGAAAAAAAGTTTAGTAAACTAATTATAAACATCTTATGAAGGTAAATAAACTATTTATTGGAATGTTTGTTTGCATTTTTGCAGCAGGCACTATTGTTGCTACAAGTGGCAATTTCAGCATCAGCAAAAAAGCTTTCAACAAATCTGACGACAAAGAGAAGGTGGCAAAAGCAGCCAAATCTGCCGATGAAAATATCGTGGAACTGGGTCCCGATAATGTCGCCGGTCGCGTTAGGGGTCTGATTTTCGACAATCAGGACACTACCAACCAAACCTTGTACGCAGGCGGCGTTGCCGGCGGTTTGTTCAAAACTACTGACGGCGGTCAGCACTGGCAGCGTGTTCCTATGCATCTCCCCAACGGCACAGAAGTAACCCTGCCCATTTCGTGCATGGTACAAACTTCCGACGGTGTATTATATATAGGTACGGGCGAAGGATTCCTCACCTCCGGAATCAACAACAATATCACCGCACCTGTAGGACGCGGCCTGTATCGTTTTGTTGACGAGAACAACTACACCCTCGTTCCCGCCACAGCACCGGCATCCGACACCATTACCGACAACACCAGCGACTGGGCTTACATCAACCGTCTGGCAGCTGCCGAATACAACAACGTTCTGTATTTTTATGCAGCCACCAACACCGGCCTTTTCCGTTGGAAAATACAGTCTGACGCCGACTGGAACAACGCCCCCACAAAGGTATTCACTGGCGCTGTTTACGACCTCGACGTTTCCTACCACAACACAATGCTCTATTTCACTACCAAAAACACTATTTTCAAAATAGGCAATATCGTTAGCGACACTCAAAATCCTATCGAGATTTCGAGAAACTATCTCGATACTACAAATATCGCCCGCATTGAAGTGGCTGTGGCACCATCCAACGAAAATTACGTTTACGCCGTAGTCGCTGATACCAATGGCATGTCTAAAGGTGTTTACGTTACCACCAACCAACAGGTGTGGAATATTATCACAACTTCCACTGTAACCCTGTTCAGCCGCTCCAACAAAGGCACACACAACAACTCCATCGTTGTGTTCCCCGACAATCCTCTTAAAATAGCTGTCGGCGGCAACGCCCTTTGGATTGGTGAAGGATTCGCCGGTGCTACTCTTTACACATGGACAAAATCGGCCTACACCGAGAGCGACCTCAATGCAGGTAGCTATATGAATCAGGTTTACGCTTCTTCATATTTTGTTCACTCGGGCATACACAACATAGTTTTCCCCAACTATTTCAACAGCTCGGCCGACCGCAACACATTCTACATGGCTACCGACGGCGGTGTGTTCAGCACCACAAACGGTGGCGGCTCGTACACTATGCACAATAAAGGTTTGAATACCGCACAGTTCTACACTCTTGCCATTGCCAACGATGCTTCGGTGCTTGGCGGTGCTCAGGACAACTCTGTTCCCTTTATCCAATCGCGTAACGCATCCGACAGCGGCGATGTCAACACCACAGCCCAGGTTATATGGATGGGCAACGGTGGTGGCGTGGCTTCCTCGATGTTCCAACTGACAGCACCTATCAGCAGACGTTGTCTCTTCGTATCCAGCGAAGGAGCCAACGTCGGCAGAACATACGCCGACTATTCCGACTTCACCAACACCCAAACATGGTCTACAGGCCAAGAGTTTACCGGTGGAAGGTTTGCTTCTGGCGCTGCTGTTCCTGCCATGCTTCTTTGGGAAACTATCAACGACAGAACCATTGTGGACAGCGTTACATTTACGCTCGACACTAACTCTTGGGTTAAACGTGGCAACGATGTGCTCTATGTAAGAAATCCCGACCTCACAAGCGAAGATCGTCTCGATTTCACCATTCAGGCTGGCGATACAATCCTTGTTCGTAGCCGCGGACATTTCGACTATCCCTTCGAATATGTATTCACCAACACTTTCGTGGCTAAAGACAAACCCACACACACTGTTAAAAACCCCGTACAGAACCGTTTCTTTGTTGCAGCTTCGAATGGCGGTATCAACAAAATTTACATGACACCCAATGCTACCGACTTCACCAAAGCACGTCTGTTATGGTTCGAACTGATGAAATTTGGAAAATCTGTTCCTCATGCCCTTGCTATTAGCAACGACGGTGACTGTCTGTATATCGCTATCGACGAAGAAGACGGGGGCTCCCGCCTTATCCGTTTCAACAACATGCTTGTAGCAAACGATGCAGAACAACTGCAGTACGAACCTCCTTTCAACGGACAGCAAGGTAGATATTTGGTTGTTGTCGACACAGTCCGTTTTGGCGACTCCACACGCTTGAACCGCAGAATTACTTCTCTGGCAGTGGATCCTCGTCAGGGTACCGACAACCTCGTTATCACTTGCGGCGATTTCGAGAATGAACCGAACCTGTACTACATGACCAACGCAACAGCTACTAACTACACTGTTACACCGCACACTGTTATAAACAACAAAATGCCCCTCTATTCCTCGTTGGTCGAAATGACTTCAGGAAATGTGTATGTTGGTTCCGAAAACGGCCTGTATATCACCAACGACATCACAATAGCCAATCCTACTTGGACTGTTCACGGCGACTTCTTGGGCACACCGGTGTTTGCTATCAAACAGCAGACCAACAATATGCAATTCAAACAGACTACATATTTCAGCGGTGCAAACGAAGAAGTTTACAAATGGGGAAAAACCAAATATCCCGGAGCTATCTACTATGCTACTTATGGTAGAGGTATTTTCATGGATAAACAATATATCACCGACACCATCAACGAAATATCTATCGAAGGTCCCGTTGCCGTTGCTGACAATACTCTTAAAGTTTATCCCAACCCCGCTGCAACCTACTCTCAGATCGACTTTACCGTTGGACAAAGCACCAATGTTGATATCCAACTCTACGATATGTCGGGACGCGTGGTTTACAGAAAATCCCTCGGAAAAGTTATGGCAGGCACCCATTCGCAGATTATCCCCTGCGAAAATCTGAACAAAGGTGTTTATGTGGTGCGTGTCGCAGCAGGTACTCAACCGATGACCTCCAAACTGATAGTGAAATAATTAGTTAGACATTTACATATCTAGAGGGTCATTGTACACGATGACCCTCTTTTTTTAAAACAATATACAAATAATGAAAACCAATTTTGTAGAAGAACTTCGCTGGCGCGGCATGATACATGACATGATGCCCGGTACAGAAGAACAACTTAATAAAGAGATGACTGTGGCATACGTGGGTATCGACCCCACCGCCGACTCGCTCCACATAGGACACCTTGTGAGTATCATGATGCTCAAACACCTGCAGGCCGCAGGACATAAACCCATAGCCCTTGTGGGTGGCGCCACAGGCATGATCGGCGACCCGTCGTTCAAATCCGCCGAACGCAAACTCCTTACTACAGAGGAAATCCAGCACAACGTGGACGGCATACGCAAACAGCTGTCCAAATTTCTCGATTTCGAAAACGGCGAAAACGCTGCCGAACTGCTCAACAACTACGACTGGATGAAAGACTACCTTTTTCTCGACTTCATCCGCGACGTGGGCAAACACATCACCGTTAACTACATGATGGCCAAGGACTCCGTGAAAAAACGTATGGAAACGGGTATCTCCTTCACCGAATTCTCGTACCAGCTGTTGCAGGGTTACGATTTCCTCACCCTCTACCGCACCAAAGGCTGCAAACTGCAGATGGGAGGCTCCGACCAGTGGGGCAACATCACCACTGGCACAGAGCTGATACGTCGCATGGAAGGCGGCGAGGCGTTCGCCCTCACCTGTCCCCTTATCACCAAAGCCGACGGCACCAAGTTCGGCAAGACCGAAGGCGGCAACGTATGGCTCGACCCCGAAAAGACGTCGCCTTACAAGTTCTACCAGTTTTGGCTCAACTGCTCCGACGAGGACTCGGTGAAATACATACGTATCTTCACCATGCTCTCAAAAGAGGAGATAGAGGCTCTCGAAGCCGAACACGCCCAAGCCCCGCACCTGCGTCTGCTGCAAAAGGCTCTGGCCAAGGAACTTACCATTCGTGTGCATTCGCAGAAAGACTACGAACAGGCTGTGGCGGCCTCCGAAATCCTTTTCGGCAAAGGCACTACCGAACAGCTCCAGCAGCTCGATAAAGAGACTATCGCCTCCGTTTTCGAGGGCGTTCCCCAGTTCACCATCGCAAAAAGCAAGGTGGAAGCGGGCATCGACGTGGTTGACCTGCTTGCTGTGGAAACCAACGTGTTTGCATCCAAAGGCGAGATAAAACGCGCTTTGAAAGAGAACTCCATCTCCATCAACAAGACCAAAATCTCCGAAGGCTACAATGTCACTGCCAACGATATTCTGGCAGGTTCCTACATTGTGTTACAGAAAGGCAAAAAGAACTACTATCTGATTCTTGTACAGTAGATAAATTGGTATGGAGACCATCATTCTGCTCTGCTTTGCCATCTACACTGGACTGCTGTTCCTTGTAATGTGGCTCACCTCGCGCAAGAGTGCCGGCAACGACGCCTTTTTCCGCGGCAACCGCAAGTCGCCGTGGTATGTGGTGGCATACGGTATGATTGGAGCTTCGCTGTCGGGCGTTACCTTTATGTCGGTGCCGGGCGGCGTTCACGGCGGAGCATGGACATACATGCCTTTGGTGTTCGGCTATGTGCTTGGCTATGCAGCAATAGCATTGGTTCTTCTGCCATTATATTATAAACTAAACCTCACTTCTATTTATACCTATCTTGAAGTGCGCTTCGGCAAGGCGAGCGAAAAAACGGGCTCCCTGTTTTTCATAGTTTCGCGACTGCTGGGCTCGGCACTGCGTATGTATCTGGTGGTGTTTGTGCTGTATGAGTTCGTGTTCAGCGCATGGGGCATCCCCTTTTGGGTGCCTGCAGTGGTGTTCATAGCCATCATACTGCTCTACACTTTCCGCGGAGGCATAAAAACCGTGGTGTGGACCGACACGTTGCAGACAACTTTCCTGCTTCTGGCAGCAATAGCCACAGTTATTGCTATACTCAAGAACCTCGATATGGGCATGGGCGATTTGCTGAGCAACGCATCAGAAAAAGGCTACACGCGCATGTTCGAAACCGACCCATCTGCTCCTAAGTTTTATTGGAAACAGATTCTTTCGGGAATGTTCATCACCATCACCATGACGGGCCTCGACCAGGATATGATGCAGAAAAACCTCACCTGCAAGAGTCTGCGCGACGCACAGAAGAACGTAATGACTAGCAGTTTGCTATTCATCGTAGTGAACATTCTCTTTCTCTGTCTAGGCGCCGCTCTACTTACCTACGCCGACCAAACTGGCTTTGCTTTGCCTGTGGATGCCGCTGGCAATGTAGTGCCCGACAAGATTTTCCCGTCTATTGCCTTCAATCTCAACGGTAGCGGCGGTACTTTCACCGCCGTGATGTTCGTGCTTGGTATGGTGGCTGCCGGCTATTCCAGCGCCGACGGTACTTTGACAGCCCTCACCACCACTTTCTGTTACGATTTTCTCGGCTTTGGCAAGGAAGATTCTGACAAAAAACGCAACGAACTGAAAATCCGTCGTTTGGTGCATATCGTCTTTGCGTTGTTGTACCTGTTGGTAATCATCGCATTCCGTCCTTTCCACACGCAGTCGCTGATAGACACGTTGTTCGACGTGGCGGGATTCACCTACGGTCCGTTGTTAGGACTTTTCTGTTTCGGCCTTTTCACCAAACGCCGTACCCGCGACGCATGGGTGCCCGTAGTGGCAGTGCTCTCCCCTGTTATCTGCTACATTCTAAAACTGAACTCCCAAGCCTGGTTCGGGGGGTATAAATTCGGTTTTGAGTTGTTGATAATCAACGGACTGATAACCTTTATAGGACTTTTATTGATGTCGAAAAAAAGAAAACAAGTAATATGAATATAAAAAGAATTTTTGTCCCTTTCTTGCTGGCATTCGTCATTTTTAGCGGATGTTCGTATTCTGTTTACCAAGTAAAGGGGCGTCCTTCGCAGGATCTTAAGGGTGGCATTTTCTATTCTTTGCCGAAGACAAGAATCCGTGTCGCCGTTACTTTCGAATACACCAATTTCGACCTTGCTCCTTACGCCAACTATGCCGAGAAATATCTCGGTATCGAAGTGGACGACTCCCGCGCTTGGAGCATCTCCGATGTGGATATTACTGCCGTGGCTGAACCCGACCCCGATTATTTCTATTATGTGGAACCGCGCAACTCCGATATCTCCGTGCAGGTGTCGCAAAAAGGCCTGCTTAAGTCTGTAAACAGCAGTTTCACCGAAATGGGCACTGCCGACGATTATCAGGTGGAACCGGTTGAGAAACTAAGTCTTTCTGAGTTGCTCTATTCTACGGCTAACTACAATTTGTACGAACACGTGGACACCCTCTACACCCGCAATGGTGTTTCCGGAAACGACGAGAGTGTGGTGCTGGTCCGTTCTTCAGTGGAAAAAAACGACGAGCAACGTGCCGAGGAAATTGCCAAACAAATTACCGAGATACAGCAGAAAAAAATGGAGATCCTCTACGGCGAATATGAGTCGTCGTACAACGAGAATGCCCTGAATTTTGTCTATTCCTCTCTCGACCGCGAGGAAAAACGTATGTTGCAATTGTTCACCGGCAGCAAGACAAATATCACCAAGGTGTTTTACGTGGACCCCGAAGTGTCGAAAGTGGTTGTTGATGACCAGATCGTGGAACTATTCCGTTTCTCGCCGCAGAAAGGCGTTGTTGACAGTACCGACGAAGAATCTGTGCCTATCTACTGCAACCTGCGCATCGAAAACTCCCTGCGCGCCGTGTCGCGTTACGCCAAAGGCAAACCGGCAAAAACATCGGGCAGGAAAGCCAAGACAAAAACAAAATTCTCGGCCTTCAAATACCGTATCCCCGAAGTGGTGCGTGTGAGTTTTGTGACGCCATCGTTTACAAAACAAAAAACTGTGAAAGTGTCGCAGTACGGCACCATTGTGGAACTGCCGGCACGTAAAGTGGAAGCGGTGTTCGATTCTCAAACCGGCGAACTGCAGTATCTTAGAAAACATTAGGTTTTGGCAATGGGATTCTATGTGACAGTTTTAGGAAGCGGAGCTTCGATGCCCACCGGACACAGGTGCTGTTCGGCGCAAGTGGTTAATATCGAGGGCTTCAAGATACTTATCGACGCTGGCGAAGGCGTGCAGAACCAGATACGCAGGGCGCATGTGAAAATGCAGTCCATCGACACCATACTTATCTCGCATCTCCACGGCGACCATTTTTTCGGTCTGCCCGGACTTATCTCCTCCATGCACCTGTGCGGACGCACACAGCCGCTGGATATTTACGCGCCCAAAGGTCTCGACGATGTTTTCGAAGCCATTTTCCGTGTGAGCAACACCGAACTCAATTTCCAACTCAACATACATACAATCACCCCCGATGTCTCCCAGCCGATACTCGCCAACGCCAAGTGCCGCATAAGCTCTTTTCCCATCTACCATTCCATCGAGACATACGGTTTTCTCATCGAGGAGCAGAAGAAAACCTCTCTTTCGCTCAAACGCGACGTTTGCAAGAAATACAACCTCGCCGCCGACGACATAGCAAGGATAAAGCAGGGCGACGACCTTGTATTGCCCGAGGGCACCATAGTCCCCAACGCCAATCTTACCCAGCAGCCCAAGTCCCCGCGCAAATACGCCTACTGCTGCGACACCTCGTACAACGAAAACCTCGTACCTATTATAAAAGGTGTGGATTTGTTGTGTTTCGACACCACTTTCGATTCCAAAAACGAGGAGTTGGCTCTCAGCAAAGGTCACGGCACCACTGTACAGGCTGCAACTTTGGCAAAACAAGCCGAGGTGTCGCAGCTCCTTCTCACGCATTTCTCCGCACGTTTCAAGGACATAACGCCTCTTGTTGAGGAAGCGCAGGCCATTTTCCCAAACACCGTTGCCGCCACCGACCTTTCGGTGATCGAATTGCAGACGCTCTGATTTTAGTTGCCTACCTAACCAGCCGAAAAAATAAGGATAAAGAGGTGCAAAATGGCACTTCCGACACTTTTCAAAACCCGAATAAGTGTTAGTTATCGATTTGTAACAATCAGTAAAATAGTGAGTTGGTAAAAAATATTGACTTTTTCGACTAAAAATAGTACCTTTGCAAACGTTAAATACGAAAAGCATTATGAATAGAATTGTAGTTTTTATGGCAATGTTGTTGATAGCATTGCAGCTGGATGCCCAAATTAGCTACGGTGGTAAACCCCGCATAGAAACAGAACCGACACTGTCGCAGACACAAGTCCCCATTGTTCAACTCGAAAAAATCGATAATCAAAAGTACATTGCGGAGGATATGCTTATTGATGGCAAAGACCATCCGTACAGGCTTGCCGTTATGCAGGATGTCGCCATCTCCAACAAAAAACATGGTGTAACGGATATTCTTCCCAACGGCGATAGAGTTTGGCGCTTGCATATCGTTACCGAAGATGCCGAACACACTTTCCCAATTTTCAGTAAGTTCGATATCCCTGAAGGTGCCGAATTGTTCGTTTACACACCCGACCGCGATTTGGTACTGGGCAGTTTCAACATCGAAAACACCAACGAGGATGGAGGTTTCTACACCCAAGCCCTCCCCGGCGACGAATTCATCGTAGAATACTACGAACCCTCTTCGGTGGCAGGACAAGGCACGTTGGAAATATCGCAGGTGGCACACGGGTATAAGCCTTTCGCTGGTTTTGAAAACAACAAACGCGACAAAATCCTCGACAACTCGTCGGGCAGCTGCCAGATAAACATAGCATGTTCCGAAGGTAGCAACTGGAGTACAGTAAAACGTTCGGTGCTACTTATGTATATGACCTACGGCGGATATGGCTATATGTGCACCGGCGCATTGATAAACAACACCCGCAACGATAAAACCAACTATTTTCTCACTGCTTACCATTGTATCGAACAATTTTCTTCGCTCACCAGCGTACGTTTTACTTTTTATTTCAATGCTCAAACAACCTACTGCTCCAGCACCTCGGGAAACAGTGGACAGAGTCTTACTGGTGCCACAAAAGTTGCCGGCAATTCGAAATCCTCGTATAACGGTTCCGATTTCTTGCTGCTGAAATTAAACTCCACTATCCCCACATCCTACAAACCTTTCTATGCAGGATGGAACCGCAATACCTCTAGTTCTGCAGTGTCGGTGGGCAGTTGCATACATCACCCTGGCGGCGACTGGAAAAAGATTTCCATCCCCAGCAGTGTGTCGGCAATATCCACTTCCGGATGGACAAATTTTTGGTATGTGAAATGGAGAGTGGGCACAAACAACAAAGGATGTGTGGAGGGCGGCTCTTCAGGCTCGCCACTTTTTAATGCAAGCCAGCAAATTATAGGACAGCTGCAGGGTGGAAGCAGCGACTGCTCCTATATTTATAACTCGTCAAAAATGTACGATATGTACGGCCGTCTCGACAAATCGTGGACAGGAGGCAACTCCAGCAACTCACGTCTGAGCGACTGGCTGGCACCTTCAAGCAGCGGCACCACCTCGATTCCGGGTCTCAACTACGACGGCACCGTGGATATCGAGTCGGCACAGCCCATGGACCGCACTATAAATGTTTACCCCAACCCGTCGAAAGGTGTGCTCAACATCGAAGTCCCGGAACTTGGCGTGGCCACCTACATCGTTTACGATATGATGGGACGGCAGGTGCTGCAAGCAAGAACCGTATTGTCAACCCAAGTGCACAAGATAAACCTCTCCGGCCTTTCCAACGGAGCCTACCGCTTAGAAATCGACGTGAACGACCACCGATACGTGAAACCAATATTGATAAACAAATAAATACAGATTGTTATGGACTTAATGTCAAAAATCAAAGCATCTGCCAAAGCTGCTGGCAAATGCATCGTATTGCCCGAAGGCAACGAGGAACGTACTCTTAAAGCAGCAGACATCATCCTTGAAGAAGGTCTCGCAAAACTGATACTCCTCGGCAACGAGGCTGACATCAAAAAACTGGCCGCCGAATGGGGACTTAAAAACATCGACAAAGCCACCATCATCGACCCGCTGAACAACCCCAAGAAGGAATTCTACGCACAGATGCTGTGCGAGATACGCAAAAGCAAAGGCATGCAGATGCCCGAAGCCCTGAAACTGGTGGAAGACCCCCTGTACCTCGGCACACTGCTTATCAAAAACAAGGAAGCCGACGGCGAAGTGGCCGGAGCCCGCAACGCTACCGGCGACGTGCTGCGTCCCGCTTTCCAGATAGTTAAAACCCTCCCCGGCATCAGCGTCGTTTCCGGTGCCTTCATCATGGTGTTCAAAGACAAAAAATGGGGTGACGACGGTATCATGGTCTTCGCCGACTGCGCAGCCGACCCCAACACCGACGAAAACAAACTGGCCCAGATAGCCGTTGTTACAGCCCAGACAGCCAAGAATATCGCCGGCATCGACCCGCGTATTGCCATGCTGAGCTTCTCCACCAAAGGCTCCGCCAAACACGAACTCGTCGACAAAGTGGTCAACGCCACACGCATTGCCAAGGAGATGAATCCCGAACTCGTTATCGACGGCGATCTCCAGGCCGACGCAGCCATCGTTCCCAAGGTTGGCGCTTCCAAAGCCCCCGGCAGCCCCGTGGCAGGCAAGGCCAACGTGCTGGTGTTCCCGTCCTTGGAAGTGGGCAACATCGCATACAAGCTTGTTCAGCGTTTCGCCGAAGCCGAGGCTATAGGACCCATCATGCAAGGTATGGCAGCTCCTATCAACGACCTCTCGCGCGGATGCTCCGTCGAAGATATCGTAAACGTGGTGGCCATCACAGCAACACAGGCATGCGGCAAATAACCACAACAAAATCAAGCAGTAGAAGGGCCAAAAGCCCTTCTATGCTTTTTGTCAAACCAATACTGTAAACTATGTATAAATGGAAAACAGCGATAATTTCATTATTATTCCTCACATTTATCGGAGCGGCTGGGGCGCAAGATATTGTTAGCCAGCGACATCGGGCCACCCGATATCACAACAAGTTCGAAAACCGCAAGACCTCAAGCGGCGAACGCTTTTCACAGAAAAAATACACAGCGGCACATCATAACATAAAACTGGGCACATACGTGCTTGTGGTGGACACCATAACCAACAAATGGGTTATAGTAAAAGTAAACGACCGCTGTCCCCGCAGAAATGTTATAGACCTTGCCGCCATAGCCGCCGAACGCATAGGACTAACCCGACGCAAAGGCGTGTCCAGAGTGTTCATCTCAACCTTGGGCGAAGGCGCCGAAACGCTCTGGCAACAGCAAGAATCCATGTCGGAGAGATGTTCCGACAGCATCTTGGACATGATAAAAACAATGTCGAAAATTGCTCCGCCGCCTATTGTGGCCGAGAATAAAGAAACTTCGCCATCGGGTGGTAATAACGCCAAAACAACCTCAACGGCGAAGAGCACCCCTAAAGAAACCGAAAACGCTACGCAGAAAAAGCAAACATCGGCAATTCTTTACATCTCAAATATAGACAACACTGACGAAGCCGAAGACCTTTTGGACGAAATGCAACCCTCGGTATCGCAGAACGCAAAAATAATAAACGACTCCGCCGAAATTACCATCGAAATAACCATGAAAGGCGACATTGAAAAGTTTGCCGCCAATTTTATAACCAAATATCCAAAATATATTCTGAGAATAAAGGATGAACCTCAAAAATAGCATGCTGAAAATCAGTGTGTTGAAAAAATTATTAAAAATAATGTCGAAATAATTAGGTGGTTTGGACAAAAAATGGTATCTTTGCAGGTTGTATTTTTATACATAAAATAGCAGTTAGTAACAGAATAATGCTGTCTATATGGTTGACAATGAAAACTTTATAAATAACAAATAGGCAAAACATGAAAATCGAATTGTTCAAAAAAGTATCAGTTTTTGCGTTGATAATGGCATTTTCGTGCATTGGTTTTGCCCAACAACAAGCTCAGTTCTCGCAATATATGTTCAACAGGCTGTCCTACAACCCGGCATACGCTGGTAGTGTGGGATCAATCTGTTTCTCGGGACTTTACCGCAACCAATGGATGGGCCTTACTTTGACATCCCCCGGAACTGGTGTGAAAGAAGGCGCCACTCCGCAAAACATCCTCTTCTCCTTCGACATGCCCGTCAATTTCTTACATGGCGGTATCGGTCTTTCCGTTCTTACTAACAAACTGGGATATTACAGCGCTATTAACATCGGCGTTGATTATGCATACCGTTTCTTCACTTCGCGCGGAAGTCTTGCCATCGGTGTGGAGGCCAACATTTCCAGCGGTAACCTCGATTATGCAAACCTTGTGGGATATCGCAGCCTTACAGGCGATGTCACCAACCCCATCGACCGCGACCAAGACCCCGACCCCATACTGCAATCGCGTAAGACAGAGTCGGATATGGTGTTCGATGCCGCTGTCGGCGTTTACTACACCGAACCCGGACGTCTGTACTTGGGACTTTCGGCCAAGAACCTGCTCGGTTCGGAAAGTGCCGTGCTCAACTATAAAAATGCACGTTCTATCTACGCTTTCGCTGGTTACGACCACGAATTTTTCGACCAAAGCTACCACTTGCTCCCGTCGCTGCTCATCAAAACCGCCGATTTCTCAACCATGCAGCTCGATGTTTCGTGCCTGCTTCTTTATCAAAACACTTTATGGCTGGGAGCCAGCTATCGTATTCAGGACGCTGTATCGCTCCTCGCAGGTGTAAACTGGAAAAACTTCAGAATAGGTATCGCCTACGATCTCACCACTTCCAAACTGGGTACTTACAAACCTGCACGTAGTAAGGGTTCGTTGGAACTTTATCTGAAATACTGCTTCAAAATCACTCCCAAGAAAAAGATACCTTCAAGCTACATCAACTCAATTTATTTTATGTAAACGCGTAACCTTAACCAAAAAAAGACGTAAAAACCACATTAAACATAATAGGAAAAAAACAGTTATGAACATAAAAAACTTTAATGATATGAAAAGGTTGTTTTTATTGCTCGGAGGAGCTGCACTGCTCTGGAGCTGCGGATCAAGCAGCAAAGGCGAACTTACCGGTGTAACCGACCGTCCCGTTTTCGAGGATATGGACCTTGCCGGTATGATTTTTGTTGAACAAGGAAACTTCATTATGGGAGGCGGCAAACAAGACAATGTCTATGGCGTTACCACCCCCGAACGTACCGTACAGGTTGTTTCGTTCTTTATGGACGAGACAGAGATAACCAACAACGAGTACCGTCAGTTTGTGTACTATGTGAGAGACTCCATAGCACGCAGACTTCTCGGCGAAGCAGGTGTTGAAGGTTACCTCATAGAAGAAGACCAGTATGGCGAACCTATCGAACCGGCTCTGCTTAACAACAGAAGCAGAATCAACTGGGACGAACAGGAATCGCGCGAAGCACTCGAACCTATGTACCTCGCCGAAAAAGACCGTTTCTATCGCAAAAGAGACATCGACCCCGCCAAACTCAACTATGAGTACTATTGGATTGACTATAAAGAAGCATCCAAGAAAGAGGCAGGCGTGGCTTCGAACAAAGGCGAGCTCAAAGGCTCTATGTTTGCCAACCGTCCGAAAGGTCTCAACAACAGAAACCAGTTTATAAAGAAAGAAGTTGTTAACGTGTACCCCGACACCCTTTGCTGGATGCACGACTACACATATTCCAACAATGAGGACTTCACCCGCCAGTATTTCACCTCGCCCGCATACGACAACTATCCCGTTGTTGGTGTTAGCTGGATACAGGCCAAAGCCTTCTGCGTATGGCGTTCGCAATATCTCAACAACCATCTTGCCAGCATCGGCTACGCTCAGATGTGCGACTTCCGTCTGCCTTCTGAAGCTGAATGGGAATGGGCTGCACGTGGAGGTATGTCCAATATGTCATATCCTTGGGGCGGTCCCTATATCCGCAACGGCAACGGCTGTTTCTTGGCTAACTACCAGCCTCTGCG
Source organism: Bacteroidales bacterium UBA1219 (assembly GCA_002309295.1). GTDB lineage: Bacteria > Bacteroidota > Bacteroidia > Bacteroidales > P3 > UBA1219. The sequence continues at coordinate 30,241 of DBXF01000061.1, forward strand.
CGGAGCCTTCGACGACGACGGTGGCGTGAAAACACTTATGGTTGGTCACTATGCTCCTAACGACTTCGGTTTGTACGACATGTCCGGTAACGTATCCGAATGGTGCGAAGACGCTTACAACGAATCGATGTACACCGTTGGTAACAACCTCGCACTCTCGTACCAGTACAACGCTGCCGACGACGACGACAATGCTATGAAACGCAAAGTCGTAAGAGGTGGCTCTTGGAAAGACCAGAAATATTTCATCCAAGTACAGACCAGAAGCTTCGAATATCAGGATACAGCCAAATCGTACATCGGTTTCCGTTGCGTACAGTCGTACCTCGGCCGTGTTAAGGGCGACAACCTGAAATCAGCCTCCAACGTATATTAAAAACAACATCCGAATATAAAAAAACAAAAACAATAAATAAAAAAAAACACACACAAAATTTTCAGTTATGAGCTTTATAGATAATTTAGTACGAAGCAAAGGATATAAATCCTTCATGGGTAAACTTTACGGTGTAGGTGCGTCGGTCGTGATCGTAGGCGCTATGTTTAAGATCATGCACTGGCCTGGAGCCGACCTTATGATTGTGGTAGGTATGAGTACCGAGGCTATCATATTCTTCTTCTCAGCTTTCGAACCTCTGCACGTTGAATACGACTGGAGTTTGGTTTATCCCGAACTCGCCGGTGTACATGAAGGCGAAGGAGAACTCCAACCCCAACTCGACGAAGACGGTAACCCTGTCCTCGACGAAAATGGCAACCCCGTAATGATACCTGCCACTGCTATGCATGGCGAAGGTGGAGCTCATATAGAAGGTGGCGGCGGACTCAACATTCAAGGCGGCGGCACATTGGTTATCAACCAAGACCCCGTTTCGCAACAGCTCGACAAAATGCTCGACGAAGCTAAGATTGGTCCCGAACTTATCGAAAGCCTCGGAAAAGGCATGCAGAAACTTGCCGATACTACCAATACAATCAGTGGTGTTACCTCTGTGGTTGCCGCTAACGAAAACCTCATGAAGAATATCGATGGAGCCGCCGAATCGGCCAACAGCCTCTCGGAAGCTTATCGTCGCACAGCCGAGAACGTGAACGTGAACGCCGGTGTTTCCGAAGAATACCTCAAGAGCATTCAGGACGCTACAAGCGCTGTGGACAACCTCTCCACTATCTACAGAGAAACTGCACAAAGCCTCGCTTCGGAAGATGTATCGTATGCCGACGAACTGAAGAAAATGGCTTCGAGCCTGTCGTCAATCAATGCAATGTATGAGATGCAGCTTCAGAACTCATCCACACAGTTGCAAGCCACAAAAGAAGTACAAGACCGCATCCAAGATTTGGTTGTCAATTTCGCAAACGCTTCCGACGATGTACTGCGCTACAAAGAGCAGGTTGACGCATTGTCGAGAAAAGTTGCAGAGCTCAACCAAGTTTATGGCAATATGCTGGCTGCAATGCAGACACGTATCTAATGCCAATCTTTTAATAAATAAATTACGATAGTAGGATATTTAAAATAAGGAAATAATATGGGTGCTACAAATTGCCCGGAGACCCCGCGGCAGAAAATGATAGGAATGATGTACCTGGTGTACCTGGCACTTCTGGCACTGAACGTTTCGGCAATGTTGCTGAACAGTTTCGTGACAGTGTCCGACACCATGGACGCGTCCAACGCCAATATACAGACTAAAGTGGCTGACACATACAATAAATTTGAACAATTTGCCCTCACCAACCCCGACAAAGTCGGCGAATACTACGAAGTAGCAAAAGAAGTCAGGACTTATTCCGACGACCTGCGCACTTTTGTTGACAGCATGAAATACGATTTTATAGGCCAGCTGGAGAAAAAAGCCAGTGTTGATACCGGTACAGGCGAAAAGGTTACAATAGACCTGATGTCCGGCGACAGGGTTGATGTTCAAGTGGTTGAAAGAATCGTTAGAAAAGCCGGTGTGGGCTGGATGCTTCAGTCCAGTGCCGACGCTGCTGCACAGAACCACTTCTTGGGTGGTGGCGAATTCAATCCTAGCAACGAAGAATTGCGTGCTGTGATTATCCGCAAAAAAATCGAAGAATACAAGGCAAAAGTTACCGAGGCCGTGAAAAAAGCAGGCATCGACTCGGTTGACTTCCCCGGCTTGGAAGTGGAAGGCGAGGAATTTACCCTCAACGTTCACGGCAAAAACCAGAAAGGCTGCTGGGAACGTCACACTTTCGAAAGCAACATCCCCATTGCCGATATCATTCTGCTTACCAGAATAACATCGGATGTGATGAATGCCGAGTTTGATATAGCCAACAACCTTTACAAAGCTGTAAATGCCGACGACTTCAAATTCGATAAGGTTGCAGCAAGGGTTATACCCAAGTCCACTTATATTATGCAGGGCTCGCAGTTCGAGGCCGACATCTTTGTTGCCGCCTACGACTCCAAAGCTCAGCTGAAAGCCGAAGTTAACGGCGCCAAACTCGTCAGCACCGACACCAATGGCTCCATTACTTGGAAAACTGGTTCTGGTGGCGAAGGCGTTCACAAATATCAAGGTAACGTTTACGTTAAGGCTGCCAACGGCGAAGATGTGGCTTATCCGTTCAGCGGTGAATACACTGTGGGTAAACCCGCCGCTGTGGTTTCGCTGACAAACATGAACATTTTGTACGTGGGAGTTGAAAACCCCGTTTCGATTTCGGTTCCCGGTATTCCTGCTAAGGATATATCTGCAACAATTTCCAGCGGTACTATTGCCTCCGTGGGCGGTGGTAACTATACTGTGAAACTGTCGAAACTCGAACGTGAGGTAACTATCAACGTTTCCGCAAAAATCGACAACAGAGTCCAGAGAATGGGCGAGTTTAAATACAAAACGAGAAAGATACCTTCGCCGGTGCTCAAAGTTGGTAACTTGTCGAGCAAGAAAGTTACTAAAGAAGAGCTCTCCAACGCAGGTAAGATTAGGGCTACTTTCCCGGAAGATTTTGTGTTCAAAGTTCCGCCACTGAACGTGAAAGGTTATACCATCTCGGTTGGTGCCAACGACAAGCCTATTTCGGGCAACACAATCAATCCTGAGGCTCAGTCCATAATCAAACAGGCCAGAAAAGGCCAGCGTGTGATGATCACCGATGTGGAAGTGAGACTTCCCGACGGTCGTAGCGAAACCCTTGAGACTGCTTTCCGTATAAAATAAAAATAAGAAGATTATTAACCATAGGGAAACCTATCAAATACTGACAGAGATGAAAAAAATAGCTTTATGTTTCGGAATAAGCCTTTTATCGATAATGGGTTTATCGGTGAATGCGCAAAATGTGGTTACAGCCCCTACCGAAGAAGAGAACAATTTCGCTAATTTCTACGAGGCTACCACAAACACAGGCCGCAAAGCTGTTGAATTTGCTTTTGTGCGCGAAGCCGACGTTGCATGGGAATGCGTTATCTGGAGGATAATCAATTTCAGAGAGAAATTCAACGAATTTTTCTACTATCCCACTAAAGAGCAGGCCGACGCTAACGACGCTCAAGGCAGAAAGAACCTTGCCATGACTATTTTGGAAGCCGTGGAAAGAGGCGATATTCAATGTTACGAAAGTGAAGATTTCAAAATTCCTATCGACTATAACGCAATGCGCGCCAAAGGTGCCTCTATACGTCGTGACCGTATCACCATCTATTGGACTGATCCGGAAACCGGTGAGGAGACTGACGAAGTACAGGAAGAACGCGACACCAATGTCGCCGTTGAAATCAGCGAGGACAACATCACCCAAATCAAGCTGAAAGAATATTGGTATCTCAACAAACAGGATGCCCGTCAGAATGTACGTATTATCGGCCTCAGCCTGATGTATCCGAAGCCCCTGCGTACCACTGCCGACGATGACGAAGGCGAGAGTGCTTTCCAACTCGTTGACATGGGTTGGATACCCATGAACGACATGCGCGTGCGCAACGTGCTTGTGAAACAGCGTGCATACGACGATTACAACGAGGTTACAGAACGTTCGTACGACGACATCTTCATCTCGCGCTATTTCAGCAGCTATGTTGTAAGAGAGTCGAACCGCTACAACCGCTCTATCAGCGACTACCTCACAGGCGAGGACGCTCTTCTTGCCAGCGAGGAAATAGAAAGTCGCATATTCAATCTGGAAATTGATATGTGGGAGTACTAATCGATATTTGTTGATTTTTTATGGTTATAAAACGGAACAAAGAGACTTTGTTCCGTTTTTTTTAAATGTGAGATACAGATGAAAGAATCATTCAAACCGGGCACGTTGCTTTACCCGCTGCCGGTGGTGATGGTAAGCTGCGGCACTATGGATGGTGAGAAGAACATCATCACTGTGGCTTGGACGGGCACCATCAACTCCGACCCGCCGATGTGCTATATTTCGGTGCGCAAGTCGCGGCACTCGCACGCCATTATCTCGCAGACTAAGGAGTTTGTGATAAACCTCGTTACCGAAGATCTGGCTTTCGCCACCGACTGGTGCGGGGTGCGTTCGGGCAAGGACTACGACAAGTTCAAAGAGATGAAACTGACTCCCGTGGCAGGACAGGTGGTTAAAGCTCCGCTGATAGAGGAATCACCTCTGAGTTTGGAGTGCAAAGTGGTGGATGTGAAAGAGTTGGGCAGTCACGACATGTTTATTGCCGAGGTGGTGGCCGTAGATGCCGAGAGCAGTCTGATAGACCGCAGCACGGGTCAGTTCCAGTTGAACCACGCCCATCCGGTGGCCTATTCGCACGGGAAATATTTCAAACTTGGCGAGAAATTGGGCTCTTTCGGGTATTCGGTAAACAAAAAAACGAGAAAAAAGTAGGGCAGAAGTTGGAAAATTGGAGATTTTTTGCTATTTTTGAACTTTGTTTCGCAACGTTGTTGTTGAAATAAAATTTTGTAAAACAGATAATTAAATAAAGTATAAACATAAAAAAGTATTGATATATGTCAGGTCATAATAAGTGGTCGAAGATAAAGAGACAAAAAGGAGCTACCGACGCAAAGCGTTCGAAAGCGTTTTCGAGAATTTTGAAAGAAGTAACAGTGGCTGTTAAGGAAAGCGGTCCCGACCCCGACGGCAACCCCCGTCTGCGTCTGCTTATGCAGAACGCCAAAGGTGTGAACATGCCCAAGGATACGCTGATGCGTGCCATCACCAAGGCCAGCGACAAGGACTCCGCAGCGTTGCAGGAACTCACTTTCGAGTGCTACGCCCCCCACGGCATCGCTATCTTTATCGAATGCCTGACGGACAACAATATGCGTTCGGTTGCTAACGTGCGTTCTATTATGAACAAATTCGGCGGCACCCTCGGCACCAACGGCTCGCTGGGTTTCATTTTCGACCGCAAGGGCGTGTTCCAGATTAAACGTTCGGCCATTTCGATGGATTTGGACGAGCTCGAGATGGAGCTTATCGACGCCGGTTTGGAAGAGATGGAGAGCGACGAAGAATACATCACCCTCTACACCGCTATGGAAGACTTCGGTGCCATGGTTAAGAAACTGGAAGATATGAAGATAGAGGTGGAGAGCGCCGAACTGCAGCGTATTCCCAACACTACCAAGACTATCGACGAGGAATCGATGCGCAAGGTGCTGAAAATTGTCGACCTTCTGGAAGAGGACGACGATGTGCAGGCCGTTTACCACGATATGGAAATCCCCGAAGATTTTGAAGAATAATATTTGTTATTTTGTAGGACAGTAGATTGCCTCCGGCGACCTACTGTCTTTTTTATATTGCTTTATGGCTGACCCTAAACTGTATTTTGTGCCCACTCCGGTGGGAAACCTCTCGGACATGACATTCCGCGCCGTGGAGGTGCTTAAGAGTGTGGACCTGATTCTGGCCGAGGACACGCGTACCTCCAAGACATTGCTACAGCACTACGGCATTGACACTCCCATGCAGTCGAACCACAAGTTTAACGAGCACCAGAAAGTGGGGCAGGTGATGGATATGCTGCGCAGCGGCCGCACTATCGCCGTTATTACCGACGCGGGCACCCCCGGCATCTCCGACCCCGGTTTCCTGCTGGCCCGCGAGTGCGCCAAGGAGGAGATCGAGATTGAGACGTTGCCCGGAGCCACGGCTTTTGTGCCTGCTCTGGTGAACTCGGGACTGCCGTGCGACAAGTTCTTTTTCGAGGGGTTTCTGCCGCAGAAGAAAGGCCGTCAGACGCGGCTTAACGAGCTCAAGGAGTGTCCTTACACTGTTGTCTTGTACGAATCGCCGTTCCGTTTGGTGAAGATGCTGGAACAGCTTTGCGAGTTCTTTGGCGGTGAGCGCAGGGCATCGGTGTCGCGGGAGATAAGCAAGGTTTACGAGGAGACGCGGCGTGGCACGCTGGCAGAGCTGGCGCAGTCGTTTGCCGAGACGGGCGTAAAGGGCGAGATTGTGATTGTGGTGGCAGGGAAGGAGTGAAGGACGTGAAGGTGTGAAGATAAACAAAAACAGGCGGCTTTGCGGGCCGCCTGTTTTTTGAGTAAGTGTTGAGTATATTATTTGGCTTCGTCTTCCACTTTCTCGGGTTTGAGGGTTACGCTAACGTAGTTGTTGAGGTTGATGAATTTGTTGGCGAGGTTTTTGATGTCCTCGGGGGTAACTTTCTTCACCATAGCGTTGTAGTCGGTGATGTATTCATCGCGGCTTTCGCCGTAGATGTAGCTGCCTTTGATCTGGCCCAGCCAGTAGCTGTTGTTCTGAACGCCTTTGTCGTGTTGAACAATCATCTGTTCCTGAACTTTGCCGAGGGTCTTGGCATCGGGACCTTTCTTCATATACTGTTTGAGTATGTTGATGCAGTCTTTCTCGATTTTCTGAGCTTTTTCGGGGTCGCACTGGATGAAGTACTGCCAAACCACTGTGCCGTCGCCGGTGATGGAGGGGCTGCAGCTGACGTTGGCGCTGGGGCTGTAGGCGTCGCCGTTTTTCTCGCGAATGATTTCGAGGGTGGTGATGGCCAGAGCGTCGCTGAATTCCTGGATGGCGATACGGGTCTGGAGGTCGAGTTCGCTGTTGTCAACTTCCATCTGGCCCGACAGGAGGAGCATGCCTTGTCTTTCGAAACCTTTGACGGCTTCGGAGTGCACGATGCCTTTGGCAAACTCGTTTTTACGGTCGATGGCGTAGTTTTTGGTAACGGCGGGGATAGTGGGCAGGTGGTTGAGGTAGTTGGCAATCATGGCCACGGCGCTGTCGCTTACATTACCCACGAAGAAGAACACTTGGTTGTTGGCGTAGGCGAAACGTTCTTTGTAGATTTGGTACATGCGGTCGAGGTCGAGGCTGCGCACCTGCTCCTCGGTGGGGTAGGGCATTATGCGCTTGCTGTTGGGATAAGCGGTTTTGATGTATTTGTCGATAAACACTACCTGCGGGTTTTCGCGGACGAATTTCAAGGCTTGCAAAGTGTTCTCTATTTCGCGGTCGTAGGCCTCTTTGTCCTTGCGGGGAGCGGTGTAGTAGAGGTTGATGAGCTGCAGTGTGGTTTCAAGGTCCTTGGGCGAGCAGTTGCCGTTGAAGCCTTGGGTTACGCCGTCGATGCTGGGGCTGATGCTGAGGTTCATGCCTTTCAGTTTTTTGCTCAGCTGGGTGGAGCTGAAATCGGCTATACCGCCGGCGTCGATGAAGTCGTCGGCATTGTCGGCTTGGAAGTAGTCGGCGTCGCCGTAGAGTGAGGTGCCGCCGAGGGAGTAGGAGCTGATGAGTATTTCGTCGGCTTTGAGTTCGGTTTTCTTAACCACGAAACGCACGCCGTTGGGGCAGGTGTACTCGGTGTAGCCGAGGGTGCTGTTGCTGGCGGTCTGTATCGGGGTGACGGTGGCTACGGTCTCGTTGAAGAGAGGTTCGCTGTTGAAGTTGTCAACCCAAGGCTCGGTCTTGATGTTCTTGTAGTTTTTCAGGATGTCGATAACTTCCTTCTCGGTGGGAACGCCAACATCTTTCTTGTCGGGAGCGGTGAGGTAGTAAACGATGTTCTCTTCGGTAATCCAGCTCTTTATGAGGGCGTTGCATTCTTCGAGGGTGACTTCGGGAACAAACTCCTTGGCATAACGGAATTCCTGACGGATGCCGGGGCAGGGGTCGTTGTCGAGGTAGTGGTTGGTGTATTCGTCGGCGAAGGAGTTGGTCTGGGTTTTGTTCTCCTCCTTGGCCATCTTGGTGTAGCGGGAGATGAGCTCTTCTTTCTGACGTTCGAGTTCGACTTCGAGGAAACCGTGGTCTTCGATCTGTTTCATCACTTTCAGGAGCAGTTCGGTGGTCTCGATGATACGACCGTCCTTGGGCATGGCGCCGGCTTCGAACACGTCAATCTCACGTCCGAGGAATCCGCTGTAGCCGCCGTTGGCCATCATCATGGGAGCGGTGGGTTTGTTGGTGATTTCGCTGAAACGCTCGTTGATCATCATTCCGATAAGGTTGCGTACCAGCATTGTGCGGTAAGCGCCAACAGTGCCTTTGGGACCTTTTTTGTGTTTCCAGAATATTTCGAGGGTGGTGCTGGTGGCCTCCTTGTCGGTGGCAATAGCGATAAGGGGTTCTTTGTTGTCGGGGATTTCGTAGCTCTTGCGGGGCAGTTTGGGTTCTTTGCCGAGGAATTTATGGCTGCTGAACACGTCTTTCACCTTCTGTTCCATGGCTTTGTCGCCCTTGAGGCCGTTGTATTCGAAGTTGTCCATATCGCCAACGATGACGATGGCCTGCAGGTCGGGACGGTACCAGTCGTTGAAGAAATCGACGATGCTCTGGCGTTTGAAGTTCATGATGACTTCCTCTTTTCCGATGGGCAGACGTTCGGCATAGAGGGAGCCTTTCAGCATGATGGGCCAAGTTTTCTTGCGGAGACGGTCGCCGTGGCCTACGCCGCCGCGCCACTCTTCGTGGATAACGCCGCGTTCGCTTTCAATCTCCTTCTCGTCGAAGAGGATGTTGCCGGCCCAGCCGTCGAGGATTTCGATACCCATTTTCACCATTTCGGGGTTGTCGGCGGGCATGTTCACGTAGTACACCGTCTGGTCGAACGAGGTGTAGGCGTTGATGTCGCGGCCGAATTCCACACCGTTTTCCTGCAGTTTCTGGATCATGGTGTTGTGTGGATAACCCTTGATGCCGTTGAAGGCNNAGTGGGCGAGACCCTGCTGGTCGTCGCGTTCCATGATGGAGCCGGCGTTCGACACCAGTCGGAACTGTATCATCTTTTCGGGTTTCTTGTTGTTACGGATGTAGTAGGTGAATCCGTTGTCGAGTTTGCCGTAACGCACTTTCTTGTCCAGGGGGACGGTGGCGTTGAGGTCGGTTTTCTTCTCTTTCGAGCCGCCGCCGAGGCCGCCAAGCTGTGCGAAAGAGGCGCCGCTGAAGACGAAAGTCAGCAGGAGGGCTAATAGAAATGTTTTTTTCATTGCGGTAAGTTTTTTATGATTATACTATTTATTTTATTTGTTGTTTTCGTCGGAAAATTCGAGTATGTCGCCGGGCTGGCAGTCAAGCACCTTGCAGATGCTCTCGAGGGTGGAGAAACGGATGGCTTTGGCCTTGCCGGTTTTGAGTATGGAGAGGTTGGCGGGGGTAATGTCCACCTTCTCGGCGAGTTCGTTGAGCGACATCTTACGCCGGGCCATCATCACATCCAGATTTACCACTATTGCCATACCTTGCTGAGTGTTAGATTGTTAAGTCTTGGTCTTCTTGCATCTGTATGCCGATATGGAATATCTCGGCAATGAAAAGTATCACCAGTCCGAACATCAGGCGAACGAAATGCAGGGTGAAACCGGTGTTGGCCACAATGTCGGTGGATTCTAGGAAAGGTTTGATGTATTGCAGCTCGCAGTATTTGGCAAAATCGATGCACAACGACATCAGTATCAGCGCAATGGCGATGACTTTGAGGTAGCGTATGCTTTTCTTTTGGAAGATTTTGCCCTGTTTGAACGATTTGTAAAGCGAGCGGAGTTCGAGGAAAATGAAGATGAAAATCACCAGAAGTATCAACACCGTGACGAACTGCAGCACTATGGCTGTGGTGGCCAGCGGCGAGCTGAGGCGGCTCTCGTCGGTGGAGAGCACCGAAACGTCGATACGGTTCACATGCGCGCTGATGGCGAGGGAGGTATCGGCAGGGTTGTCGATAACGAAGTCGTGGGCGGTGCTGTTGGCCTTGTTGCGGATGTCGGTAACCATAACGTAGGAGGCGTTGCTTTTGTCGCCCAGCAGACGGCTGTTGACGCGGTCAAAAGTGTAGTAGTCGTCGGACGACACCACCTCGGTGAGGAACAGCCCTATGCACAACAGCAGCAGACCGATGAAAACGGCGTAGATAATGCGCAGGTGCCGAAGGTATTTGTTTACGTTGTTCATTTTTTGACGTGTTACTTCCAATTTGGTTTTGCAAAGTTACGTACTTTTTTTGAATTGAGCAAATTTTTTATCGAAAAACGATAAATATTTTTTGTTAAAAAATAAAACTATCTGTGTAGTAAGATGTTAGAAAATGAAAATTTTTTCGTTTTTATTGATTTTTCTCCGAAAAAAGATGTGCGGGGTTGTCATTTTTGGAAAAAAGAGAAGTTTTTTCCGATTTTGAAAATTGCGGAAAAAATGTTACATTTGCAAAAGTGTCGCAACAGCGTTGTTGTGGCGTAAGGCGGTGTCAGTTAGCGATATACGCCCGATATTATTATACGTACCATCAAAAAAACAGACTTATGGCAATAGAACTCAGTGAACAGGAACAAATTCGCAGAAACTCTTTGAACGAGCTTCGCAAGCTTGGTATAAACCCCTATCCCGCAAATCTTTACGAGGTGAACGTGAAGACTTCGGACATCCACGAACAGTTTCCGAAGGACAACACGCTTTTCCAGAATGTAAGCATAGCTGGACGTATTATGAGCCGCCGTATCATGGGTGCGGCGTCGTTTGTGGAGCTGCAGGACAGCTACGGCCGCATTCAGCTTTACATCAAACGCGACGAGATTTGTCCGGGCGAGGACAAGACTCTGTACAACACTGTGTTCAAACGTCTTACGGATATCGGTGACATAGTGGGAGTTACGGGCTATGTGTTCGTTACCCAGATGGGCGAGATAAGCATACACGTGAGCACTTTCACCCTGCTGAGCAAGTCGCTGCGTCCGCTGCCCATAGTGAAAGAGAAGGACGGCGTGGTGTACGACGCTTTCACCGACCCCGAACAGCGTTACCGTATGCGTTACGTGGATCTGATTGTAAATCCGCAAGTTAGGGAAACTTTCGTGAAACGTGCCCAGATAATGAAAACCATGCGTCAGTATTTCGACGAACAGGGTTATCTGGAAGTGGAAACGCCTGTGCTTCAGCCTATTCCCGGAGGAGCCGCAGCACGTCCCTTCATCACCCACCACAACAGTCTGGATATCGACCTCTACCTCCGCATTGCCGACGAGCTGTATCTGAAACGTCTTATAGTCGGCGGATACTCAGGAGTTTACGAGTTTTCCCGCAATTTCCGCAACGAGGGCATGGACCGCACCCACAACCCCGAATTCACCGCCATGGAGATTTACGTGGCCTACAAGGACTACAACTGGATGATGACGTTCACCGAAAACCTGTTGGAGCGCATTGCCATGGCCCTGCACGGCACCACCAAGGTGAAAATCGGCGACAACGAAGTGGATTTCCGTCCGCCATTCCGCCGAGTGCCTATGATTGAGCTTATCAAGGAGCAGACTGGCGTGGATGTGAGCGGTATGGACGAGGCCCAGCTGCGCGAGGTGTGCGGCAAACTCGGTGTGGAAATCGACGACACCATGGGCAAAGGCAAGCTCATCGATGCCATCTTCGGCGACAAGTGCGAGCACCTGCTCATACAGCCCACTTTCGTGATAGACTACCCGCGCGAGATGTCGCCTCTGTGCAAGCGTCACCGCGACAACCCCGAGCTTACCGAGCGTTTCGAGCTGTTTGTCAACGGCAAGGAGCTGGCCAACGCCTACAGCGAGCTCAACGACCCCATCGACCAGCTGGAGCGTTTCCAGGAGCAGCTGCGCCTGAGCGAGAAAGGCGACGACGAGGCTATGTTCATCGACATGGACTTCGTGCGCGCCCTCGAGTTCGGCATGCCGCCCACGTCGGGAATGGGTATCGGTATCGACCGTCTGACGATGTTTATGACCGGCGAGCAGTCGATACAGGATGTGCTCTTCTTCCCGCAGATGAAACCCGAGCAGAAACCGCGTGTGAGCACCGACGAGGAGTTCAAGGCCATCGGCGTGCCCGAGCCGTGGATACCGCTGTTGCGCAAGATGGGATTCAACACCGTGGCCGCCCTCAAGGAGGCCAACGCCAACAAGCTGTTCAACGACCTCAACGGCCAGCGCAAGAAAAACAAACTCGACATCGCTCCCCTGAAAAAGGAGGAGGTGGATGCGTGGTTGGGATAACGGCCGCGAGCACCATACATACCGCTTTTAGCGGACGTGCTGATTGATTCCACAGGCTGTCCGCACAAAAAATTTATGTTACTATGGCAAATACGAATCTTGCAAACGCCAAGACGGCGAAGAACGACGAGTTCTACACCCAATATCCCGATATCCAGAAGGAGATAAATGCTTATCTGGACTACAATCCCGATGTGTTTCGTGGTAAGACGGTGCTGCTGCCTTGCGACGACCCCGAATGGAGCAATTTTACAAAGTTCTTTGCGCAAAACTTCGAACTGCTGGGCTTGAAGAAGCTGATTTCCACCAGCTATGCCCCTGAAAGCAAGAAGTACAAGATGCCGTGGCAGCCAACACTTTTCGAGACGGAGCAACCTTATTATGATGTGGACAAAAGCAAGGCGCATGGCAAAATTTTTGTGCTGGACCGTGATGTAACAGGCGATAATCGCATTAACATAGATGATTTGCAATGGCAATATTTGAAAGGAGACGGCGATTTCCGCAGCAAGGAAATACGTAAGCTCCGCGACGAGGCGGATATTATCGTTACAAATCCCCCGTTCTCGCTATTTAGGGAGTTCGTTGCATGGCTGATGGAAGCGGAGAAGAAGTTTGTTATCATTGGAAACATGAATGCGATTACCTACAAGGAGATTTTCCCGCTGCTTAAAGATAATAAAATGTGGTTGGGCAATGGCTTTCAAGGCGGTAATGCATATTTCAGGGTTGAAATGCCCCGAGAATCATACGCAGACGGAGTTTATGACGAAAACACCAGCCTTGTAAAATTCCGTAACTGCTGCTGGTTTACCAATATTGACCATGGTCGTCGTCACCAGCCGTTGAGACTGATGACAATGGCGGAGAATATTAAGCACAGCAAACACAAGGAGATAAGAGGGGTCGGGTACAAGCACTACGACAACTACGACGCCATTGAGGTGCCATATACAGATGCCATTCCCAGCGACTATGTGGAATGTTTGGGTGTGCCCGTCTCTTTTTTGGACAAATACAATCCCGAACAATTTGAAATCATCGGAGCAACAGAAAGCGAGGGCAAAGGTTTCTCCAACGGTCTGTGGTATCCCGAAAGCGGTATTTCCCAGGCAATGGTGGAAGGTTTGCGAGTTTATAAGAGAATCTTTATAAGGGTAATAGGGGGGGGTATCTACCTGAATATCAATGATTTGCAAATATATATAATGAATACATACGGTTATACGGAAGACGAAGTGCAAGTTGTAAGCGGTGTTATGGGAGTGCCTATCTCGTTTTTGGACAGATATTGTCCCGAGCAATTTGAAATTTTAGGGCTTACTCAATTTGGTTGTCATGACAAGTTGCCTGACACACGACGTTACAACGACTATAAGGAATATCTTACATTAGGAGATATTGAAACAGGGGCTTCTGGAGCCAAAACAAATGAAAATGCTGTTATTATTGGTAAAGGAACGAAAAAAACATACTATAAAAATTCCGAAGGACGTATAGTACATTCTGAATATAAAAGAGTACTCATCCGCAAAAGGCAATAAAAAATGAACGATATGGATTCGCAGAGTATAATATTGAAGCCGGAGTTGCTGGCAGTAGTCCACAACAACATTGTCATTATCAACGACAAAGCTGTTATTGCCGATGCGGACGTGGCTTTTCTTTATGGAGTGGAGACAAAACGTGTGAATGAAGCCGTTCGCAATAATCCCGACAAGTTCCCCTCTGACTATATGTTTGAATTGAACCCGGAGGAGCTGTTGTATTTGCGGTCGGAATTTTCGTCCACAAAAGTTTCCACGAAAAGTCGTACGGCAACGAAAGTGTTTACAGAAAAAGGGCTGTATATGCTTGCCACAATTCTGAAGAGCAAGAGAGCTTTGGACGTAACGTTTGCCATAATAGAGACCTTTGCAAGGGTGAGAAGTCTGAAACGGGAACTTGTAGATTTGCACAAGGAACAGGACAAGGAAAAACAAATGTCGAAGATGAGGCATTTCGGCGAAACACTTTCCGAGATAGTGATGCCCGATCTGGAAACTACCGAAACGGAATCCACACTGGAACTGAATTTCCTTATCGGAAAGATAAAACATACTGTGAAAAGAACAAAAAAAGCGGAGGGTAAATAAAATCAATCACAATGAAGACAGAACTTAAAATTTATACCGTCGAGCAGATTTGCGACGGCTTCGAATACAACGAGCTTGAAGGGAAAGGCCTGTATGGTTTGGCTGGCCAGCTGACTATCCAGCCGGAGTATCAGCGTAACTACATCTATGCCGACGGGAAGCGCGATGTGGCAGTGATTGAATCCGTTTTGAAAGGCTATCCGCTCGGACTTATATATTTCAACAAAGTGGACGGCGGGCGGTTGGAAGTGCTTGACGGTCAGCAGCGTATTACTTCTCTCGGTAGATTCCTGAAGAATAAGTTTGCGGTAAAGATTAACGGACTGGAACAAATTTTCGACGGATTGGACGAAGGCAAACAGCAGAAGATTCTGCAAACAAAGTTGCTGGTATATATTTGTGAGGGCGAGGGCGAACACGCAGAGGAAGAAATCAAGGAATGGTTTAAGACCATCAACATTGCAGGTATTCCGCTCAACCACCAGGAAGAATTGAATGCAGTCTTTAGTGGTCCTTTCGTTACATTGTGCAAGGCCGAGTTCAGCAATTCGCAAAACGCAAACATCCAGAAATGGGAATCGTATGTGAAAGGTCCCGCAAACCGTCAGATGTTTTTGGCTACCGCTATGGAATGGGTGAGCAAGGGGAATGTGGACGGATATATGTCAGCCCATCGTCGTGACGAGAATATCAACGAGATAAAAACCTATTTCAACACTGTTATCGACTGGGTGGACAGCAAGTTCGACGATGTTTATGACGAAATGCAGGGCTTGAACTGGGGTGAACTATACGAACGTTTCCATAATCAAGCTTATAATCACTCTGAGTTGTCGGCAAAGGTCTATGAACTGATGCACGATGACTATGTAGGGAACCGCCGGGGAATCTTCGAATACGTGCTTGGCGGCTGTCAGGAGACAAAACTGTTGAATGTCCGCCTGTTCGACAAACCCACAATGCGAAAGGTCTATCAGCAGCAGACCGACAAGGCTAAAGCGGAAGGAACAAGTAACTGTCCCTACTGTGCCATCGGCCATGATGCTAACCGCCAGCGCATCTGGAAACTGGAGGAAATGGATGCCGACCATGTAACGGCATGGAGCAAGGGCGGCAGTACAGACATAGAGAACTGCCAAATGTTGTGCAAGACGCATAACAGAGCGAAAGGGAACAGATAATAAAACCACACTATGAAAAATTTCACGGTTTATCGCGCTTCGGCGGGGTCGGGAAAGACATTCACCCTTGTGCGTGAGTATCTTACACTCGCTCTTTGCGGTGGAAGCGACGAGGCAATAAAGCACGACTTCCGCCATATTTTGGCCATCACCTTCACCAACAAGGCCACTAACCAGATGAAGGAAAAAATACTGGAGTACGTGGGCGCCCTGCAGGATCCTGTCAAGCGCGACAGTGACGACATACGTCCCATGGCCGACGAGCTGTGCAAGGCGCTTGACATTACCGACCTCAACGAACTCTCGCGACGGGTTGCCATTCTTCAAAAGGCCATTCTACACAACTACTCCGATTTCTCGGTATGCACCATCGACAGCTTTATGAACCGCATTGTGCGTACCTTTGCCGTCGACCTCGGATTGTCGCCGCGTTTCGAGATATCGATGGACGCCGACATTTTGCTCGATACGGCTGTGGACAAGCTGATAGCCGATATCAGTCCGGACAATCCCGAAATAACAGATATACTACTGAAATATTCGCGTAACGAAATGGAAGAGGGTGGAAGTTTCAAAGTGCGTAACAGAATCCGCAAAGCCTCCGAAGCCATTGTGAAAGAGGATTTTTTGGAAAGGTATAAATATTTGAAAGACATATCTTTGCAGGAGTTCTGCGAATATGCCGACATTCTTAAGAAAAAGAACGGCGAATATGAGGTTTTTGTAAAGGGTGTGGCAGACGAAATATGCAAAGACATTGCTGAAAAAGGGTTTAGCGATGATGATTTTGCCGAAAAAAGTAAGGGATTGTATTCCTATTTCCGAAAAATTTCCGACAGAGACTTCAGCAAGATAAGCGGCACTGCAACTATCCAAAAAATTATTGACGGCGACCAAATCGCCCACAATTCGTCCAAACGAAAGGACGAAGTTGAAGCCCTTGCCCCGAAGATGCGAGAGGCGTTTTCCGAAATACAATCGGGAAGCAAGGAATATGTTACGCGTAAGGTATTGTTGGCCAATATTTTCCAGATGGCATTGTTGAAAGATGTGCGTGACAAGATGACGGAGTACTACTCCGAGAGCGAGATTTTGCACATTTCGGAAAACAACAAACGAGTGTCGGAGGAGGTGAGGAAAGAGGAGGCACCGTTTATTTTCGAGCGTCTGGGCTGTCGTTACAGGCATTTTCTTATCGACGAATTTCAGGATACTTCCATAATGCAGTGGCAGAATTTGTTGCCGCTTATCACCAACGGATTGTCGGAAGGACATCGCTCGTTGATAGTGGGCGACGGCAAGCAGGCCATCTACCGTTTCCGTCAGGGCGATGTGGAGCAGTTCCAGCACATGATTACCAAAGTCCCCGACAAAGCCTCGGAAATCACCCGCCGTCATTACGAATCCATAATCCGCAACGGCGAGGAGGTTCCGCTGGGTACTAACTTCCGCTCCTGCGGCATCATTGTGGAGTTCAACAACCACTTTTTTACCTATCTCGAAAAGCAGTTGCAGGGCACAGATATGAAAAGCGGACTGATGCACGAGATTTATGTGGGCGATGACGAGGAACATCCGTCGCTGGCGCAGGAAGTTTGTCCCGGCAAAGACAACAAAGGTTATGTGGAAATTGCCTTTTTCGACAAGGACCACTTTGGCGACGACGCCCCCATGCATATCTACAAAACGCTCTGCCACCTGAAATCTATCGGCTACAACTACAAGGACATAGCCATTCTTTCGCAGACCAAGGACACTCTTTCGAACATAAATATGGAGCTTGCCGCCATCAACGAGCGGGAGCGGGGTTTGAAGGACCTGCAGTTTGCCTCGGCGGAATCGCTGCGACTGTCGAAAAATCCCGACAGCGGCATGTTGCTTTCGTTGCTGAAATACGTCCACAACGGCGACGAGAAGGTGCATAAGTTGGAAATTGCCGAATATCTGAGCAGCCATGGCCATCCGCAGTTCGACTGCAATATTTTTGTTGCCGAAGATGCTTTTGACAAGGCCATATCCGAGGAGTTCCCCGATTTCAACCGCAACCGCCTTCTGTCGCAAACCCTCTATGACTGTTGCTACAATCTGATACGCATCTTCGGCATACCGCAAACGCCTTATATTTACACGTTTTTGAACAAAGTGGCCGACTATTCGGTGTATAACCGTACCGACCTGGGCGGTTTCCTCGAATGGCTCGACGACAAATGGAGCCAATTGTCCACCACCACTTCCGACGATTTGGATGCCATCAACCTGATGACGATACACAAATCGAAAGGACTTGAATATGACGTGATTATATATTACGACAAGAAACCGTCCGACCATCCAGGCATATCTTGGGTGGATATTGACAAAACCACTCTCGGCATTGGGGATGAGGACATTCCGAATGTTGGGGTGGGAATGGTGAAATTTACCCAGAGTGCCAATTTGGAAAACACCTTTTTCGATGAGGATTACCTTATTGAGAGGCAGAAGAAAAGCATTGACGAACTCAATTTGCTGTATGTGGCTCTTACACGTCCCAAACGGCATTTGTACGTGCTTGCCAAATCCACCAAGGATAAGGACGACGGCAAGAAAAAGAAAAGTAGTTCCGGTAAGTCATCGTCGTCGCTTATAGGCATTTTGGAAGGGTATGTAAACACCGATGCATCGGGTTTCGGAAAGGAGGATGGCGTTGATGTGAGTGTATATTCCAAAGGAGACAGGAAGTTTGGCAAAGGCGATTCGCCGGTTTCTGAATCGTGCTATCTGCAAGCCAACACCACCAAACCGTGGACCGAGCGTATAAACATCGTTGGTCGCACCGACTCCATAATGCAGCCCGATGAAACCCCGCAACAGAAGGTCGGAAACATAGTTCACGAAATACTTTCGAAAATCGGCACCCTCGACGAGGTGGAGCAGGTGAAAAACGACTTTTTCGCCGAAGCAAAGCTCGACAATGAGCTGGTACAACAAGTGTCGGACCTTCTGCACAGTGTGTTGGAAACCAAAGAGGTACGGCCGTTCTTCGATCCGCAATACGAATACAAGACCGAGTGCGAGATATTGCTGGGAAAAGATTTCGTTCGCCCCGAATGCTTTGAAAAACAGGATGTTGTGCGTCCAGACCGTATTGTGTTTGCCGGCGATGAGACTTGGGTGGTGGATTACAAGACCGGTGAAAAATCGGATAAATACAAAGACCAAGTGAACGGCTATATGTCGGTGCTTGAAGAGATGGGATACGACAATGTGAAAGGCTTCCTGCTCTACATTAGCAATAACGGCTGTAATGTGGAGGAAGTGTAAGTTGCTTTGCGTTAAGCAAATATAAAAACACCCTTGCCGTAATGCCTACGAGCAAGGGTGTTTTTGTTGTTTCTAAAAAGTGGATTTTCTTTATCTTATCACTTTCGTGAAAACGGGAGCTGCGCTGTCGGCAACGGTTACATAAACCTGCAATTCTCCGGCGGGAGGCATGTCGGGTTTGTCGTCGCGGGGCAGGTCAACGGCGGTGAAGAGGTATTCGGTGCCGTTGGGGAGGGTGCGGCTGGCGACAGTCTTGGCCTCGGCGTGGAGCATGGGATAACCGTCCACTGCTGTGTTGAAGATAGCTTTCTCGTCGTCGCTGACGGGGTGCTGTTCGGGGAACTCGTCGAGTTTGGTGTACTCACCTTCGAGGAAACCGTTGGCTTTGAGGAACTGGTCTATCTCCTGCGGCACAGCGTCGAGACGAGCGGCGCGGACACCGTAGCCGGGCAGGATCTCGGCTTTGGGCTGAGCTTCGGCCAAGTCCTTCACGCTCGACTCCAGTCCACCGCTGCCGAAAGTGCAGAAGGGAACGATTTTCTTGCCACTTAAGTCGTTGTTTTTGAGGAAAGTAGTGACCGGCGGTGCGTAGGTGCCGAACCAAACGGGATAGCCGAGGAACACCACATCGTATTGCGTGAGGTCGGTCTTAAGAGGCTGGATTTCGGGCAGAACTCCGGCTTCGCGCTCGCGCATGCAACGAGCGATAGTCGAGTCGAAATCGCCGTCGTAGGGAGGGATGGAGATGATTTCCTCGATGTCGGCGCCGAGGCGGTTGGCAATCTCTTCGGCCACAACCTTGGTTTTCGAGGTCTGCGAATAATAAAGCACCAGAACTTTCGGAGCTTCTTGTTTTTCGGTCTTCGAGCCGCACGAAACGGCGGTCATCGCCGCAACGGTGAGGACCATCATAAGTTTAAAATTTCTCATTGTATTGATGTTTTTATGTTATTATTTTCGTTTTGCAAAGGTACACAAAATAATTGGATTATTTTAATTTGAACACGAATTGCACGAATTAACACGAATATTTGTGCGAGTTTTCACTTGATTATTATTGAGATGGTTTAACTTAAGTAAAGGTCGCGTCTCTCCGAGACGCCTATTTTACCGAGTTTGTTTTTACCCCACACTGCGTTCTGGTATTCTCCGCTTCGCTATCAAAACAGCCACTGGCTGTTTTTTCATGTGGGGTTATTGAGATTTAGCCTCTCCGAGGCATTTTTGGTATTTATTTATGATTATATTATAAAACATTAATTTCCATAAATTTACCATTAATTAATGGCTAATTTGTGGCAATTCGTGTTGAGCTCCTTTTTTGTTGTGATGTGGATTTTTCGAGGTCTAGCAGGAAGGCTTTTTTGTCGGTGCCTGCGGCGTAGCCGGTGAGTGAGCCGTCGCTGCCGAGCACCCTGTGGCAGGGGATTATCAAGGCTATGGGGTTGTGTCCCACTGCATTGCCCACGGCCTGCGCCGACATCCGTTCCAAACCGTTCTCGCGGGCGATGGCACGGGCTATCTCACCGTAAGTCATGGTTTTACCATAGGGTATGGAGAGGAGAATCTCCCATACAAGTTGGCGGAAAGGTGAGCCTTTTGCCTTCAACAAAAGTGTGAAATCGGGCTTTTGGCCAGAGAAATAGATGTCGAGCCAGCGGCGGGTCTGCGCAAAAACAGGCAGATTAGGCTGTTCCACATTTGCCTTGTCAAGTACGTCGGCATAATGTTTCTGTCCGTCGAACCAAAGACCGGTAAGTGCCTCGCCGTCAGAAGCTATGGTAATGCCGCCAAGCGGTGAGCGGTAGCGGGTGGTGAAATCCATCGGTTAGATGTTGTAATTCCTTGCACCGAAGATGGCACTTCCCACTCGCACCAGCGTGCTGCCCTCCTCGATGGCGATGGGGTAGTCGTGCGACATTCCCATGGAGATTTGCGTAAAGTCCTGTTTCTGAGCGAAGAACTCCGACTTCAGCTGTTCGAAGATACCTTTCAGGTTACGGAACTCGGAGCGCACAAGCGACATATCGTCGGTGTTGGTGGCCATACCCATAACTCCCACGATGTTAATGTTTTCCATCGCTTTGTAATCCTCGGAGCGGAGCATCTCGGCAGCTTCGGCGTAGTTGAGGCCGAACTTTGTCTCCTCGGTGGCGATGTGGAACTGCAACAGACAGTCAATCACGCGGTTGTGTTTGCGTGCTTCCTTGTTTATCTCGTGCAGCAGTTTCTGGCTGTCCACGCTGTGAATCAGCGACACGAAAGGAATTATGTACTTTATCTTGTTGGTCTGCAGATGTCCTATGAAGTGCCACTGTATGTCGGCGGGCAGCACTTGGTGTTTGTCGCGCATTTCGAGGGCGTGGTTTTCGCCGAACACACGCTGTCCGGCGTCGTAGGCGGCCTGCAGGTCCTCCACAGGTTTTGTTTTCGAGACGGCCACGAGGGTTACCCCTTCGGGAACGGTCCTGCGTATTTTTTCGAGGTTTTCGCTGATGTTCATTTTTTTTCTTTTTGTCCCCAGACTTGCAGTCTGGGTTTTTTCTCGTTTTTGTATCCCCAGACTGCGCTTCGCTTGTCAGGGGTGTGTATTTCCCCCAGACTTCCAGTCAGGGGTTAATAGAATGATGTGCCTTCGGCACATTTATGGTATTTTTGTGTCCTTTTTGGATGTGTCGTCGAGGTATTGCGGCGGCAGCTTGTCTTTGTTGATGTGCGAGTTGTGTTTCAGGAACTCATCGCGGTAACGCTGCGAGCGTCGTTGTCCCCAACGGGGGAAAAACACCGTGGCGCACAGCCTGTAAACGACGTACAGTATTATTATCCCTATGATGAAGTACCAGAACATGCTTATTTATAATGAATTGCGGGGCGATGAAGTCGCCCCGCAAGTAGAGGTTTTATTTTGCCGACATCTCGGTGAAATATTCGTAGAAATAGGGTATTGTCTCGATACCGCGGTAGAAGTTGAAGAGCGGGTAGTTCTCGTTGGGGGCGTGGATGGCGTCGCTGCCGAGGCCGAAGCCCATAAGTATCGACTTGATGCCGAGGATTTTCTCGAAACCTGCCACGATGGGGATGCTTCCGCCGCTGCGTGTGGGTATGGGACGTTTGCCGTAGGTGGTCTGGTATGCCTTTTCGGCGGCTTTGTAGGCCGTCATCTCCAGAGGCGACACGTAGGAGGCGCCGCCGTGCGACGGGGTTACCTTCACCGTAACGCAGTCGGGGGCTATGCTTTCGAAATAGTTCTTGAACATCAGGCTGATTTTCTCGAAATCCTGATTGGCCACCAGTCGGGTGGAGATTTTGGCGTGAGCCTTGGCGGGAAGGACGGTCTTGGAGCCTTCGCCGGTGTGTCCGCCCCAAATTCCGCATACGTCGAGGCAGGGACGAATGCCGGTGCGTTCGTTGGTGGAGAAGCCTTTTTCGCCGTGTACGGTCTTGATTTCCAAATCTTTCTGATATTTATCCAAATCGAAGGGAGCCTGAGCCATCAGGGCGCGTTCCTCGTCGGAGATAACCAGAACGTCGTCGTAGAAACCGGGGATGGTGATATGGTTGTTCTCGTCGTGGAGCGAGGCAATCATCTTGCAGAGTATGTTGATGGGGTTGGCCACGGCGCCGCCGTAGATACCCGAGTGCAGGTCGTGGTTGGCGCCAGTAACTTCGACATCCCAGTAGCAGAGTCCGCGCAGACCGCTGGTTATGGAGGGGATGTCCTGAGCTATCATTCCGGTGTCGGAAACGAGGATGATGTCGGCCTTGAGCAGTTCTTTGTTCTCTTCGCAGAAAGCGTATAGGCTGCCGGAGCCTATCTCCTCTTCGCCTTCGAGCATGAATTTGACGTTGCAGGGCAGCTGGTTGGTGCGAACCATAAATTCAAAAGCCTTAGCGTGCATAAACGACTGGCCTTTGTCGTCGTCGGCGCCGCGTGCCCAGATATGTCCGTCCTTGACCACGGGTTCGAAAGGCTTGGTGTTCCAGAGTTCGAGCGGGGCCACGGGCATTACGTCGTAGTGGCCGTACACGAGGACAGTGGGTTTGGCGGGGTCGATGGTCTTGCGGCCGAAAACCACGGGGTTGCCTTTGGTGGGCATCACTTCGGCGTGGTCGGCACCGGCGGCAAGGAGGAACTCCTTCCATTTGTTGGCGCAGCGCACCATGTCGTCCTTATGTTCCGCTTCGGCGCTGATGCTGGGGATGCGTATCAGCTCGAAAAGCTCTTCAAGAAAACGGTCTTTGTTTTCGTCGATGTATTTTTTTACGTCTTTCATGGGTGTATGTGTTTGATTTGTTTATATTTTCGTTGTCGGAAAAATATATAACGCAGAAAGTGGGGTTTTAAGTATCTGAAAAGGGAAAAAAGTTTGGGGGTGGGGGAGAGTTTGTAGTTTTGAGTTTGCAGTTTTGAGTGGGGAGTCTCTATTATTAAGGCAACCAAAGTGATTCGCTCTCGCCTGCAGGCGGAAAAGGTAGAAACTCCTTAGTGCCAAGCATTTTATTGTCTTTTAAACAATTGCCATAATCAGATACGGCGAAGAAAATCTGTCCGGTGCGACAGAGATTGTATGCACGTCGGAACCACCGCACGTATTCGGGGTCGTGGCCTTTCGCAGCCGATACCAGTCCCGGATATTCTGTCTCAAACTTATCGGCGGCCTGTGCAATTGTCATTTCGTCGGTGCTGGATTGGAATAGTTTGCCGTGTGACACATTTACTATCAGAGGACTCCATTTGGATTCTTCGGCCAACGCGCCGCAACGTTTTTGAGTGTGTTTCTTTGTGGTAGCGATACATCGCCAAGCCAGTCCAGATGGCGCCAAAGTTGGGCAGATACGAAGTAGCTGGTAGCCTCGTTTGTGCAGTTCGGCAATAACACCGAACTCGAAAATGTAAGGATAATATCTGTTGACAAGGGTTTGCAGGGCTTTTAATATGGCACATAGTCGGTTTGCCGGGGCGAAATTGTCGGTCCAATGGCAAAAACGACTCATATATGTTGCCAAACAGCAAAGGCAGTATATATTGTCGATTTCTTGGTAGTCTCTGATTTCAAATTTGAAGAAATGAGTCCACATGGGGTAATCGCAGGGGAACCCCAAATCCCTTTCGAAATAGTCGTTGATGCCCTTTTCGAGGTCGGGAATGTAGTCGAAATGCCTTTTCCAGAACGCCAGTGGGATGTTGTCGATAGTGTCTTTGAATTTGTTCACTACGTCACGGTGACCGAGCAGGGTGAGGGATTCGTCCCAGAACACATGTCGGTAGTACTTTTCTTCATCGGTGGTAGGGCAGCAGACGATGGCCACGCCGTCGTATCCGTCGCGGAAATGTGCGAAAATGGAGTGCAGGGCGATGCGAGCGGCCTCGTATTTGTCCATTTTGTGGAGCACGCACGGGAAGGCGATGCTTTTCAGTCCATGCGCCACGGCATAGTCGAAAGCAGTGTCGTATCTCATGGCGAGAATTTTTCCACTGCCGTTATGTCCTTGAATAGTGCATTTTACGTCGGCCTTCACAGCGTTGATGTCGGCCACAATTATCTTTATATTTTCGCTATAGGTATTCATTGTTGTATCGTTTTTTCGTTTGCAAAAATACAATTTTTCTGTACCATAATGCGGTACAAAGTGCAAGGATTTTCATTTTAGGTTTATTATTGGTTGAAAATGAGGGAGTTGGATGGGGGCAGATGTTGCTCTCAGAAAAAAATGTTAAAGATGTTTGTTTTTTCGGTATTTTTTTATTATATTTGGGTTGTTCACAATTAAAAAGTCAAAATAATGGAAAAAGAAATGGTTAAAAATCAGGGATTTGAAGAATTTTTCAACGAAATTGAGACAAGTAGGAACGCCAAGGCCGACGAGTTGAAAAGGCAATTTGGTTTCGATGAGGTGATCTGGGTTCTCACAAATCAGTTCTATTTTGTCCGCAAGGACGAGAAGTGGGGACTTATGACCGAGTCGGGCGAGTGGCGCGTGCCGTGCGAAATGGACGCCTTCCACATCTGTCCGGGGCAGATAGGCTGGGTGGTGCCTTTCAGAAAAGAGGGCAAGTGGGGATTCTACACCCTTGACGGCCTTTACGTGGGACCTCAGTTCGAAGAGTTTACCGACGAGGGCGACGACGTGGTATCGGTGAAACTTGACGGCAAGTGGGGCTGGCTCGACAGCGAAGGCCGTTTTATGACCAAGGAGGAGGCCGAGGAACGCGACGAACTGCCCCTGCGTTGGTGGTGTCAGGAATCGCCCTACGACGAATAACGATTGTCGTTGTAAGTAATTGAAATAGAAACATTAGTAAAAAGGAAATGGAAGATACTCAAAAATTTTGTAAAGAGGTGCTTGAGAAATACACCCAATGGCAATGCCAAAACGAGGAAAACCTGATTATAGTGGAAAACGGCCTCTTGTCGAGCGACTGGGAGACATTGTTGGCGAGGGAGAAAGGAAAGACTGTTGCCGAGGAGGATCGTTATGCCAGAGCCCGCAAGCTGGTGCAGCAGGTGCACGACCTTGTGCAACAGAGCGGTATCCGCTTGGGCGAGAAATATATTGTGGAGCAAAACTCCTTGCAGGACCCCGGCATCGACTACTTGTCGTTGGAGGCGGAGGCCTTCAAAAACAGAGTGGCTTATGATCAAAACCAGATTTCGGCCAATCCGGCAGTATATTACCCCAAGGGAGGCTGCGTGGGGAATGTGGTTGAGTTTGAATGTATTGCCGAGAAACGCTTTCGCCTTACGCACACGGCGGAGGGGAGCGAAGAGGCAAGGTGGGTTTTCAAGGGATTGAAACTGTGTATAAAGGTTGTGGCTCTAAGCAAATATGGCGCAGTTCCATACGAAGAGTGTTTCCATCTTAGCTCCGAAACCGACTCGGCGGCGAAAGTGTTGGAACAGTTCCGCAGCGGCTTCTTGGACCGCGAGGGCTATGTGCTGCGTCCCATCACCGAGAAGGAGAATGCAGTGTTCCTTACCGTGGAGCCCGACGAATATTATCTCGACAGCAGGCTCGGGGCAGTAATGCTAGGCCCTTTTGAGCGCTACAGGTTGGAAAAAGAGATTGCAGAATGTTTTTACGACGACGAGACGGATAGTTACATCCCGCTGGTCCGTACCATCCCCTTGTGTCGTTTCGACTGGGCTATGCGACCAATGGACCCAAGCATTTTTGAGGACGATTGAACGAAGTTTTATCAAAGTCGGCAAAGCAAATAGTATAAATTAAAATAAAGGAAATGATTGTAACAGAAGAAATTATCGCGGAGAAATTTGCAGAGTACAACATAATGTATTTCAACTACGAGTTGCCAACACCACGTTTCGGGTTATTGAAAAGTTATCGTACATGTGGTTATTTTTCTTGTAAGAAAGAAAAGGGAAAACGTCGTGTCAAACAGCAACAAATTGACATTTCAGTTTATTATGATTGGGATGAGAAGGATTTAAGGGATATTATCGTTCACGAAATGGTGCATTATTATTTGAGATACAATCACATCGACGACAACGTTTCCCACGGCGAGGCGTTCCACGCAATGGCGAAAGAAATGAACGAGAAATACGGTCTGAACATCACGGAAAGGGTGAACACCCTCAATTTCAAAAGAGCGCCCAACGCACCGAAGATTTCGTGGTTCTTTGCACATTATTTTGGGTGAAAAAATATTGTTACATTTTAAAAATTAAATAGTTATGACGGTTTTAAAATATTACATTATCGGAGTTCTGGTCTGTTTTCTGATTTCGTTGCTGTTCGAGCATCTCTATTTCGGCAACGGCCGTGCCGGCACGGTGAAACTTAGTACGATAGGTGCGGACTTCCTTTTCTCGCTCCTTTCGTGGTTGGGAGTGCTGGGGACGGCTTTCCTTTTCGTGTCCGAATGGTACTGCGGTTTCGACCAACGCGGCGTGGGCGAGAGTCTGTACGAATACGAGGAAAAACTGAAAGAGCAGAAGCGAAACGAGGAGAAGGAAAAACGTGATTGAAAAAGGCAAACAGGTGATTATAAGGCCGGCGTTGTGATTTTGGCATTTCAATAATCTTTTTTTTCTTAAACTCTTTGCCAATTCGGACAAAAGTATTATATTTGCCACGTTACCAAAAATTCTAAGCCAATGAAAGACAAAATCCAAGAGTTGCTTACTATGGACCTGGGTGTGCTGAATCTCGATTCGGAGGACACCTACGTCAAAAAAGGGGCAGTCCTGTTTTCGTGGCCCAAACGTAACCGTTACCGCGTGCTCAGCAACTACTACCCCTGCCAGTTCACAGTGGGTGGCCTCACTTTCCACAGCGTGGAGCAGTATTACCATTTCAAACGCCTGTCGGTGCAGCGTTACATCGACAAACTGATGTCCTACACCGGCGATGACAATGCCAAATGGTGTTACAGGTACGTCCGCAACCCCGCGGTGAAACGCACTGTGGAGATGGACAAGCAAAAACGTTGGCAATACATCTGGGAAGGCCTTGTGTACAAAACCACAGTGTGTCCCGAGTTCGTGGATAGGCTCCTTGAGTCGGGCGATAAAACCATAGTGGAGCATATAACTTGGAACGCCCGCGGCGACATCTTCGGTGCCAAGGAGGTGTCGGAAACCGAACGCGACACGCTTGTAGGTTACAACGCCCTCGGCAAGATGCTTATGTTCCTGCGCCAGTGGCTGAGGGAAAACCGGTAGGGCGATTTTTTTTCTGTTAAACTCTTTGCCGATTCGGGAAAAATCATTATCTTTGCCACGTTACCGACAGGAGGAAGATTGCAAATAATTAAAAATCAGAAAAATGGATAAATTCTATCACGGTTCGTCGAAATTGTTTGACAAGTTCGATCTGTCGCACGCCTTCGAGGGTGCGGGCAGGTGTAAATTCGGCTTCGGCATCTATGTGACATCGGTTTACGGCACCGCCGCCCATTATTCCGCTGCCAAGGGTGCGGAGCACAACTATGTTTACACTGTGGAGGTCCCTGAGCTGAAGGAGGGCAACTATATCGCCTACAAACAGCCGGTTCATCCCTCCATTGTGGAGGCTGTGGCCAAAAAGCTGGGCTGCACCATCCCCGACAAGGCTGTGGCCGACGCCAAGTATTTCCGTGAATTCATAGAAAGCCAATTCGACAAGAAACGCACCATCGCCGCCATGCGCCAAGCCGCGGAGCTGCTCCATTCGGTGGGCGTGTGTTGCATCATCTGGCCGCATAACTGGAAAAAAGGTTATGAGGGCGTTGTCAACCGTGCCATCTTTAGCGATGCCGACATACGCATCACCGCCATCGACGAGGTGGAACTCGACAGAGAAGAACATTTCAAATCCATAATCAAACAGATTAAGCCGTGAAAAATGTCGATAATATAAAGTTGTATTACCCCGAGTATTTCGGTTTTCAGAAATATCCGGCCGACCAGTGCGCCGTGGTGCACAAAATTGACGAAAAGTGGGGCGTTTTCTCAAACTTCGCTCATACTCCCATTGTGGATGACGGAGTGCTTTACGACACTTCGGAGCGACTCTTTCAGGTTAGCAAAATGAACTGCGAGGAGGCCCGTCGGCTGGTGTATGAAAAGAAAGGCAATTGCAAAATGCCTGCCAGACATATTGCCAAAGCGCATCCCGAATGGATTCGCGACGACTGGGGAAAGGTGTTTATCGATGTGATGAAACGTTGTCTGGACCTGAAATACGAGCAGAGCGAGGAGTTCCGTAAAGCCCTTGCCGAGAGCCATGGCTTGTATATCGTCGAGGATCAGACCACACACAGTCGCAAAACCGCCGACTGTTGGGGTGTGAAACGTGTTGGCGACGAGTACGTGGGTCCCAATCTGCTAGGCCGCCTACTTATGGAGCTTCGCGAGAAACATAACCTCTAGGGGTGACTTCTTTAATTAAAAGAAAT
Source organism: Bacteroidales bacterium UBA1219 (assembly GCA_002309295.1). Classification (GTDB taxonomy): domain Bacteria; phylum Bacteroidota; class Bacteroidia; order Bacteroidales; family P3; genus UBA1219. The sequence goes on from DBXF01000061.1 coordinate 59,207, forward strand.
TGAAAATTGTATAACTTCTAAAATGTTGATTTACTATGAGATATAACGGATTTTGCATTGGGTTGTCGGTATTCCGGTTCCGCTAACCACTGTTGTTCAGTGCTATAGCTGAAACGACGAAAATAATTCACCTCTGTACCGCGATGTGGTACAACCGTGTGTTATATTTGCAGTTATAAATTGAAACGTACTATGCTGTATAAATTTTTGAAATACAATGTGTTGTTGGTGAAAAACAGATTGGCTATGAGATTTGAAAATGCCAGAATTGCCTATTGCTATAGGTATAACATGAATAGAAATAAAAAATATTGTTAAAAATTTGGTCGTCTGAAGGCGATTTATTATATTAGGCCTGATAAATCGCTGAGGGATAGTTTCTTGGGGCGGTCGTGCCTATTATAATATATATTTATATATTATAATTACCAATCAGGGGGCGTCTCTTCTAGTGACAAACAAATTGTGCTGTAATTAATTGATTAATAATTTAATATAATTTTACATGGCAAAAGAAATTAAAAAAAGCAGTTCTCAGTTCACCAATCGCGACAACCGTTCGTTCGACGATTACCTGAAAGACATCAACAAGTACCCCTTGCTCTCGCTCGAGGAGGAGGTGCGTCTTGCCCAGCGTGTCCGCCAAGGCGACAAGCTTGCCGAAGAGCGTCTGATAACCGCCAACCTGCGTTTCGTCATCACCGTGGCCAAGAGCTACCAAAACGAATTCGTCACGCTGCCCGACCTTATTTCCGCCGGCAACATGGGACTTATCAAGGCGGCACGCCGTTTCGACGAGACACGCGGTTTCAAGTTCATCTCCTACGCCTTGTGGTGGATACGTCAGAGCATACTCCAGACCATCACCAAGGAGGGACGTTTTGTGTCGCTGCCCGCCAACAAGCAGAATTTCATGGCCAAGTACGCCAAGGTCGTGTCCCGACTGGAGCAGGAGCTCGAGCGCACGCCCTCCCGTGCCGAGATAGCCAAGGAAATGGACATCGACGAGAGCTATCTTGCAAAAATGTTGCAGGGGGTGGACAAGCCCTGTTCGCTCGACGCGCCCATTAACGACGACGAGGACTCTTACCGCATCGACACCGTCGCCGACAGCTCCGAGCCCTCTCCCGACGACGAACTCATGCGCGAGTCGCTCTGCACCGACGTCGCCGGACTTCTGGCCCAGCTCCCGGCCCAGCAGCGCGAGGTGGTGGAAATGTCCTTCGGCATCGGCGGCAACAGAGCGCAGAGCCTCGAGGAGATAGCCATGCGCAAGGGCCTCACCCGCGAGAGAGTGCGCCAGATAAAGACAAAAGCCATGGCCCGCCTGCGCCATATCACCGACGGCGAGTCGTTTGGCGATTACCTGCAACGTGCGTAAATTTAGTGTTAATTGTTGCCAATAATTCAAAGGAATTCATTATATTAGCCTAGTTATGAACAAATTAAATAATGTAAATATGAAAAAAACTATTTCTAGAACAGCGTCTTACGACGAAAAAGAGTTGAAACAAGAACCCGCCAATCTGCTTTGCGGAATGAGAATAGTGCTGCAGCACGCCCAGGCTTCGCAGCTCAGCGACGAGTTTTTCAAGACTGTGGAGGTGCCCATGGCCTATCTCTGCGGCAGATTGAACCTTACACCGACACAGGTGACGTTTCTGGCCACCGTTCTGGAGGAGGCCGGACAAGTAATGTCGTTGTCCAACATCTCATCGTTTCTGCGTGTGAGCAATATCGACCTGCTGTCGAAAGGCGAGGAGCTGAACGACCTTGTCAATCGCCGTATCTTGAAACAGGTAAAAAGCAGATTCCAAGAGGGTTATACAGTCCCTCGTGCGGTGGTGGAGGCTTTCAAACGCAACGTTGCTTACCAACACCAGCTGCCATCCTTCAAAACCGACGACGAGCTTGCCATCCAGCTGGACAAAATGCTTTCGGATCTCGACAATCAAGTGCCGGCGGAGAAAGAGACCGACATTTTCGACAGGGATCTGAAAGAGGTGCTCGGCGCCAACGAGCATCTGCATTTGGCCAAGACCTTGCTCAATGCCTCCAAAAAGCTGACCGCCAAAGAGTTCCGTGTGCTGGTGCTTATGAGTATGTATTGGATTCGCGACGAAGAGGAGGAAGTGGAATCGCACAGCTTTGGCACTATGTTCAATAATTATATGGAGAAGAATCAGATTGTCAACGAGTTGCTGTCGGGAAAATCCGTTATGGTAAAGAAGAAAATGGTCGAGGTGGCCAAATCCGGCCCCGTCCTCTCGAGAGGGGTGTTCTCGCTCACGCCCGAATTCCGCAAGGCCCTTACTCCCGAAAGAAAGGAGACCGACGAGGGTGACGAAGCCGTCAGCGACCGTCTCACCCCGCACACCGGCATCGTGGCCAAGAATCTGTTTTACAATGCCGAAGCCGAGGGCGAAGTGGCACGTCTTAGAAACCTGCTCCATCCCGACAACCTGCACGGCGTGCACGAGCGTATGAAAGAGAGAGGCATGCGCGGCGGTTTCACCATACTGCTCTACGGTGGTCCCGGCACGGGCAAGACGGAGACTGTGCTGCAGCTGGCACGCGAGTGCGGACGCGACATCTTCCAAGTGGAGGTCAGCCAACTGCGCTCCAAGTGGTACGGCGAGAGCGAGAAACTGGTGAAAGGCGTTTTCGACGAATATCGCAGTATTGTGGCAAAGAGCAAGATAACGCCCATTATGTTCTTCAACGAGGCCGACGCCATCTTCAACCGCCGCATGGAAAACGCCCAGCGCTCCGTGGACAAAGGCGAGAACGCCCTGCAGAACATCATCCTTCAGGAAATGGAGACCCTCAACGGCATACTTATCGCCACCACCAACCTTCAGAAAAACCTCGACCCCGCTTTCGAACGCCGTTTTCTGTTCAAGCTGCATCTGGGCAAGCCCACCGCCGACGTCAAGGCGCGTATATGGCAGAGCATGCTCCCCGACCTTTCCGAAAACGAGGCACAGACGCTGGCCGACCAGTTCGACTTCAGCGGCGGACAGATAGAGAACATCGTGCGCAAACGCTTTATCGACGAGGTGCTCACCGGCAAACCCGTAGGCCTCGACCAGCTGCTGGAGCTCTGCAGAAACGAGAGCTACAGCAACACCAACGGCGGAGGCAATACCATCGGGTTCAGACTTCGCAACGCAAGCTAATCAGTAATAATTAAAACATTGATAGAAATGAAAGAGATACAAGAACTGGCTTTCCAAGGCTTTGAGCTTTGGAGCTACGGCAAGCGACTGCAGAGCATGGAAAACCTCTGTAAAGCATATAATTTAATCAACGGGTACGACACTTCGTCGCTCGACGACAAAGAAAAAGAACAGCTCGGGCAGCTGCTCAAGGGGGTAGAACGCTATTTCCGCTTGCTTCTGCGCGGAGAGGGTGTTCCCACCGACGAAATGGCCGAGATATTGGCGGTGTTTGAACGCGAGCTGGGACGCGAACACGAAAAGACGGTGACACTATGTCGCCGTATTGCGGAACTCAGCACCGACAGAGAGGACAAAAAACGCTGGTATATTAAAGCGTTGGACTATTCAAACGGCGGCGACCTCGACAGTCGCGACGAGTTGCGCAAGCTTAACGGGGAGGTGCCCACAGTCATCTCTCCCAACCGCTACGGATTACCCGACGGCGACGCTGTTGTAGGAAATACAATAATACTTGTCGACGGTCGTCGTTTGCAGGGTTTTCCCATTGACCAACAGCCCAAACAGGTTGTCCCCGACAATATGAAACTCGACACCACGGGCCAATACCTCGTTGTCGGGCTAAAGAAAGGTAAAAAGAAACGCATCGAAACGACGCCTCCCAATCCCGACAGGGAGGCCTTTCTGGAAAACGCTTTCTTCCTTTGGGAGCATAGGGAGGAGATTCTCGGCGACTCGCGTATGTTTTTGGCACAGGTGCCCATACAAAGCGGAATGGCTTATACGGGAACCAGCGGTTTCGGCAAGCCTACTCTCGGCGTGTATCTGGAGTATTGGCGACACTGCAATATGCCAATGACTTTGAAAAAGGGCATCTATCCTTTTGCAAAAGAGCACGAAACCCTGTTGTACCACATCGCCGGCAGCCCGCTCTCCGGAAGCAACCACTGCAGCTTTGTGTGTCCCGACGGCTCGACAATGCAACACACTGTATTGCCTTTCAAAGATTACTGGGTACCCTTTGTGCATATCAACACCCGTTACACCGAGGCCAAACAACGTTTCCAGAGCTACACCGTGCGCGAGGTGGTGGAAATACTAAAGAAAAGAAATAATGGATAATTGGTTGGATAAACTTGTTTTAGATAACAGTATGGAACACGTTTTTCAGGCGGTAAGATACGCTTTCGCCCGTAAGGGCTGGACGTACCAACATGTACCGCCAGCGGGCAGTCGTTGGACAAAAGAGGACAACGTGGTTACTTATTCCCACTCACGATTCGAGCTTAACGGCAAGCCGGTCGACGAGTGTGCAGTATGCCTTCTGGCGGGTGCCACGCAGCGAATGCTAGAGGTGGCCGAGGTTTTGGCGCCCCACCCGTTGACGGGCAAGTACGGCGGTGCGTTTATGGAAGGCGTGCTGTGGACCGACGAGTACCTCGCCTCGTTGTCCGCCGACAAAAAGAAGTCGAAGGAAATCACCGGAGTGCCTTTGCAGCTTCTTTACGCCGCTTTCGAAAGCGAGGGGTGGACGGTGCGTCACACATTTATGGCAGGCAACTACTACACCAAGGGCGACGACACCATCACCTACTATGCCGGCAGACCCAAGCTGAACGGCAAGGATGTCAGCGACAAGACGTTGTGCGAGTTGCTGCATATCAGTCCGCGTCAGTGCCGACTGTTCCTGTCGCTCGAGAAACATACGCCAAGGCTGACAGGCAAGAACGGCAGGTTTTTTCTTGATGGCGTGAGATGGGTTGACAAGGATATTGCCGACGAGATAGAGCAGGTGCTTGGCAAAAAAAACAGTTTCCAGCACAAATGCGATGACAGCGAATATTTGCCGTATAAGCAGCTTTTCGAAAACAAGGACGAGATTCTGGCACATCCTGAGCTTTACAACGAAAAGGTGGCGATTTTTGGTGCCGGAGGACTCGGAGCATGTGCCTTCTCAGCTGTGGCCACGGCGGGCGAGCTTGTGCAGTGCTGGCAACACGAGGAGTACAAAACCGAATGCCCCAAATGCGGCGGCACGGCATACATCACCCACTGGGCGGGCAGCATAAACAACGGAGGCTTTTGGTCTATACACGCCTGTTGTCCGAAGTGCGAAAGGAAATTCAATTTCGGCAAATGCTGCCATGCGGCGCACTGGACCAAACTAAGAAACATCTGGCTGTTGTACCATGATCCGGAGGAGAATACCGACCAGCATATAGTTAAGAATTCACAATTGTAAAGACGTTCCCTGAAACGTCTCACAAGCATTAACCGATAATCTGAATGTCTGAAAATTCGAAAATCTATTTCATGGTCGCTACGCTCAAAATTGTAGAAAAATTTGTTTCAAAAATATAGAAAAATATAGGGGAACATCTAAAGACACGAAAAAAAACTATAGTTTTTGTCCTTTTGGTGTTTTTCGATGTTGAAAATCAAAATGTTAGTTGTTTTGTAAATTGTTGGATTTTGTCATAACTTTGTTTGAGCCGCCCTCTTCACCGGCGAGGGGGCGGTTTTTTGAGAAATATCCTGAGGGTAACGAAGGCTAGGGCAATCTATTACCCTTTAGCAAAAGGGGAGGAGTCGAGGGCGCCTCTAGAGGAGAGGGCAAACTCCACAATCTCGAAATGGTAATGTCCTAACAACGAGTGGAATGCGTTTGCAACCACAAGGGGGTCGTTTTTGAAAGCCCCGCACCCCCACGCGCCGAGAATCAGAACTTCGTTGTTTTCTTTGGCAGCCACGTCGAGTATCTTTTTGATGCGCGACACGATTATTTCTTCGTAGTCGGAGGGGCGGCGTCTCATATTCATCAATTCGGGAGCGGCGCAGGTTATCACATTTACCTTGTACCACTCGCTTTCTGCCATCATCTTGGGATAGATGGGGTCTATGCTTTCGTCGGTCTTGAACACTACCACGTCGGGGGTGTAGATAAGGTCGTCGTTGCCCATCGGTCCTATCTCTCCAGCGGTATATTGGCGTATGTGTTTTTGGTAGAAGTCCTCCCGCATGGCCTCCAAGCAGGGCAGCAGGGTGGAACATCTGCAAAGCGACTCCTCCTGAGCTCCAGCACTGAAAGGCGCACCGCCGATGGCGTGACTGTTGGCGAAGTTAAGCACAGCGGTTTTCTTGCCTTTGTAGGCTTTGGCGGCTTCGAAACTTCTTTTGGCGGAACACAGGTATTTGGTTGCCGTTTTCTCCGGTTCTGGCAGGCCGATGGTTGTCTCGTGGGCCACCATATATTGACGTTTGATGGAACTTTTCACAGCTTCTCTCAGTTCGGGAACGGTCTCGTACTGAAATTTGGTGTCCGTCATCACTTCGAAGTTGATTTTTCGGTAATTCCACATATCGGTATTGCTTTTATCATTATTTGCTTTGGGTAAATACCAACCTGCTATTAAACCTTTATTCGAATCCTTGATTCTATACCTGTATTCAATCTCTGTAAGGTCCAGAGTGAAAGGGCGGAAAGGTATTTCGGATAGTATTTTTTGCAAATCTGCAAGAGAAATGCGGTTTGCGGGAACTCTGGCGAGGGTTACATGTAGCAGGAAGTCCTCGGGCGAAGCGCCTAATTCCACGGCAGTGTCGTGCAGGTCGTCTATAAGACGGGCAAATTCCGGTTCCGGTTGTGTGGAAGTAAGGCATACAATGTGCTGGTCCCCCGACCTTCTTGTGAAAGCATCCAGTTTGTTGAATGTAAGGCGTGGGGCGTGTCGGTAGCCTAATTTTTTGTCGAGTGCAGCTTTTAGTTTATCTTTGTGTGTGTCGTCTTTTAGAAACAAAGCAGTGATGTGGAAGTGTTTTTCGCAACTCACATCAAGTTTTTTCATTGTTCTCTGCAAATCACGGAACCATTGTTTGTCGGTTTGTAGCCCTACATGCAGTTCAACGTAGTTGTCTTTTTTATTTGTCATAAAAAGTGTTTAAAGAGCTTTTAAAAAGCTTATCTGACCGGCCAGCAGTGGACTGGATTCCGGTATTCCCAAAGTGGTAGAAGTCTGACTTTTTGTAAAAATCAAATCCGGAATTGAGTGACGATTGTCAATGGACAGGACTTTGTATTCGGTCACTCCTCCTAGTTTTGGGTTAATGAATGTCAGCCCTTTTGCATTAAGCGATTCTATAGGAGCGAAATCGGAGATGCTGTGCACTTTAACGTAACTGGTGCTATGAAAATCGCAGCTAAATGCTGCAATCAGGTGCATAGGATGCATAACAAAAACGGCCATCAATTTGGCTTCGGTGTTCCAGCCGTTGGCATACCGATTGCCACGTGTTTTGCGGGATCTTGCCTTTGACGGCACTATTACATTAATATATCCGTTGTCGTAGCACATTAAGATACGTCCGTCTTTTTCAGATTTGTGTACGCACACTTCTTTGTAAACATCAGGGCTTGACGACGCATCTTTTTGGAACGACCAACTCCCGTCGTTGTACCAAGTGAAATAATTCCAGACTTCATCGTTTGTAGGCGGAATCTGAACAGGAGGGGTGGGCACCACAATGTTTTCGGCCTTAGGCGAGGCGGGAACTGCTTTTTGCTCGTTAAGAACAGCTCCTATTATTCTTTTTATTTCTTCGATTGAAAATGCTTCCGAGAAATCTACCTCATCAAAAACATCTTTGATGGAGAGTTTCATGCGTTCGCTTATGAAATATGTGATTTCGTCGTCTTTTAACAGCACTTTTTGATTGCCCGTTCTTACATACAGAAGAAAGTATTTTACAAAAACAGGTCTTTTGCTGGGTTTCACATCAATGCAGCAATAAATCAAACCTGAGTCGTTTTTTTCGAAAGAGAATGTCAAAAGACTGGATGCCAAATTGCCGTTTGTATGGAATCGTACGGCATTTCTGATTTTCAATTCGAAACTGTCGGTGTCGGACTTGTAGCTGTCCAAATATTTATCGTTTTCGGGACTTCCTTCATTCAGGTGCTGGAGATCATCGTTCAGGCCGCAAATATAGCCGTTGTCGTTTACGCCAATATATAGTTTGCCGCCTTCGGAGTTCATGAAAGCTGTGATGGTTTTTACGATGGTTAGCAGCTGTTCGTCGCATTGTTCGCTCAGAGGCTTGTTTCCTTCGCCGGGTGCATAAATAATCGAACATTTGAATTCGGTATTCCGGTTTTCGCGGACAAAAGGATTTTCTGTGCGGTCCGTTGTGTCGGGAATGCTTGGCCGGACTCTTTTTTTCTCATCTGTTGTGTCGACGATATTCAGGAACCCCCGTTCTTCAATTTTATTAATTTTGAAGCAACGCACTTCATCAAGTTCGTATTTTTGCTCGTTGAAGTAAAGACGGTGGGTGGTTATTCCGAAGCTGTCGCGCAATTGGTAATAATTGGCATGTGTGTTGAGGTCCTCTTCGATGGCGACGATTTTAAAGGCATACTCCTCGCCCTCTTTGTAATTTTCGCTATAGAACTTATACAGGTCTTGGGTGAGAATGGGCAGCTCGTTGAACGGATTTAATTTTATCACTTTGCAATAAACATATCGAGGGAGTTCGCCTTCTTCCTGAAACGGCAACGGCTTTACTCTGAAAGTGTCTCTGTCGCCATAGCGCAATGCTATGTAGTTGTTGCCAATGCCGTTTTGCCTTATATCTATGACCTCAAATTCGTAGGTTTGGCCAATTTTGAATTCTTGCATATTATTGTAGTTTTTAATTTCTATTTCCCGTCCTCTATCTTCAGTCCCAAGCCGAACATTTCTGACAGCTCCGCAAGGTCGTCTTTTTTCTGCTTGTTGCTGATGTTGACATACACGTACCAGCCACCAACTTCATGTTGCCATGTGCGGCCCGCTTCCACAGGACGCATTTTCTTGGAGACAAGGCCGTAGCCGCCTCCGTGCTGAAGCCCCGAACTTGCCACTTTTTTCAGTCCTATTTTCTTAAGGGTGCGAACCAAGGTTTCTGCCGCAGTGCTTTCGTTGATTACCGTGCCGTCGGGGAAGGTGACTTTGAGGCCCTTTGTGGGGTTCAGCACATGCTTGGTGGGTTCGTGCGGCTCCGCAACCGGTGCCGGAGCAGGAGCCGACACTGGTGTGCCGACTTTCGGACTTGCCGGCGTAATCTGTTTGGCTTCCAATGCCTTGGCTACGTTCATCTTACGCGACAGTTTGACGCTGATAGGCTCTTTCGGGTTGTACTCCACCACAAGCACCAGCGGACGCTGGATTTGCCTGAGCCGCGGCTCTATGTCTTGCCCTATGGCGGGAAGAATTTCATCTTTGATGATTTGTTCTTCCAATTTGTCGCACTCAAGCAGCATTTCCGGCGTGAGTTCAAGACCCAAATCCTCAAGGTTCTTGATGGAGGTGTAAAGTTTCTCTAATTTGGTCATAACGATGGTGTTTTTTGACTTACAAACTTGCAAAATTCTTCTAAACTACGCTGGATTACACTACCCGCCTGTAGTTGCTCTTTATACAGCGCAACCATTGTAGGCGAAAGACTTCGGTTCAGAGCATAGCGCACAATTTCCATATCGGCGTCCTTGCAAAGGAGTATGCCGATACTCGGATTCTCGTTCGAGCGCCTCTCCTCCTGATCCAATGCTTCCAAATAGAACTCCAGTTGTCCAAGGTCCTTGGGATGGAACTCGCCGGTCTTCAACTCAATGGCCACCATACATTGTAGCTGCCTATGGTAGAACAGCAAGTCCACCTTGAATGTCTTGTCTCCCACTGTAATCCTATGTTCATCGTCGATAAACAGGAAGTCTTTGCCCATTTCAAGGATAAAATCCTTCATGTGGGCGACAATCTCTTTACGCAGTTTCGACTCCTTGTATTTTACCGGCAAGCCGAACATCTCCAGATAGACAGTGTCCTTGAACAGAAGCGGAGACGAAGGGTAGGTTTGTGCCATCATCTTCGATTGGACATTTTTGCCCCCCAACAGAGAAGACATGGTATTGGTCTTTATCACCCGTACAAGCTCCTTGTTTTCCAACTGTTCTTTCCCTGCATAAAGCATATAAAACAAGCGTTCCGAATCGGTTTTACACCTATTCATAATAATCTGATGGTTTGTCCAACCAGTGGCAAACAGCACGCTGGGAATTTGTGCCATTTCAAACGGCACAATTACATCGTTGCCAAATTGTGCCATTTCGATTGGCACAATTACACCTTCGTTGGACAGCAACTCTTTCCGTCTGGTATCGGTAAGATAGTTCTGCATACCGTAATGGCTTACTATTTGCCTGAAACCTTCGGACGAATACGACTCGTAAAATTGCACCATTTTGTAGATAGTGCGATAGCTCCACCCTTTCGTTCCCGGGCTTTTGGTTCGGATGTAATCGGCCAGCATACGTACCACACCATCGCCCCATGCGGCCTGTTTTATGCGGCTGGACACATAGGCGCCCACCTCCCAAAGCATACGGAGTGACTCGTTGTGCATGGTAGCCAACGCCCGTCTTTTGTGGACGGAGATGATGCTATATACCGTTTCGAACTCATCCCTGTATGCTAATGGATTTGATTTCGACACGGTGACTGATGAAACATCGCTCTTTTCCAATTGTTTTTTTGCCATATTATTCATTGTTTGGGGCACACATCCTTGGAGTTCTCTATAATGCTGTAAAGTTTTTCTAATTTGGTCATATTGATGTTGTATATTTATTTTCTCTCATATAGGTCTCGCCTGTTATGATGCATGCCACCATATACGGGCTCCACACCTTCAACCTTCGAGTAGGCTTGCCATATTCTTGTGTTATCACCACATATAACAAGTTCAGGGCGTAATCCACTCTTATTAATGATTGCATCTAAAATTCCGCCACGTCCGAAACAGTCATAGTTACCGCCAAACCCATGATCTTGTAGGAGAAATAGCCAAGGAGCTTTAGTGTATTCTTTTACGAATAATTGATAATAGGTGGCAATGCCATCAGCAAAGAGAAAGGTTACAACAAAGTGTTCTGCTCCCCAGGAATCATCTTTATCGCTATCGCGTTCCAAGAACACAGAAAAGCAATAGGGCTGTATCTTAGTGTCTACAAAAGTCATTGGGTTGCACCTTGGACTTGGCAGATCCATGTCTAATGGATACTGCCCATTGGACAGCAAATCGTCCTCGCTCCATTCAATTTGTCCTATCTGGTGATATCCACGGATAGTATTAAGCTGTTCATTTAATTTATCCCTGCCAATCGCATAGTCCACGTGCAGGAACGAATGAACAGAATGAGATTTATTGCCCACCATAATAAGCGAGCCGTCAGTGCCGCTTCCAGGATAATAACCCACTCTCGAGGACATGATGTCTTTGAATGAGATGTGTTCGCCACGAAGATAACTTCTAATCCAAGCAGGAGTTTCTTCACGGAATTGACTGAGAAAAGATGTCATTTCTACCATAATTCTGATTTTTGATTTATAAAAAATCTCACTTTCTTTGTTATTTGACAATAATTCAGAGTTCATTTGCTATCTAACACAGCTTTGCAAACGGCTCTGCCCATGGCATCAAATCCCCATTTGAGACAGACTTGCTTCGGTCACCATATTCCATAGACATATCATGGGAGCGAGCATGCGTGAAACGTCTGTCGGAGGCTGTGAATTTGGCATTGTTGAAGAAATCCTCTATGTTCTGTCTGTTTCTCAAGTATTCTTTAATTGACTTTATCTCGCCAGGAGTGAGTTTTTTTGTTGAACCCGTCAGTCCCTTAATAGAATACTGCAAATTGTCTGTATCATAATCATACTCTAAACGAACTATATAATTGAATCCAAAACTATCGTAGGGTTCATGATATTCGACAATGACTTTGGAAGGACCAGCGGTTTTAGATACAGCTGACGGCATCGCGAAACTTGCCATTGACTCGTCCATCTCATCCTCGTTAGGCAAGGCCCCATCCTTCTGATACCGCTCTAACCATGTTGTGTAGGTTGCCTCGTTGATGTTTAATTTTGGCATTGGACTCGATTGTGCTTTTTTTCGGCCATTCTTCTTATTGCCATCCGTGTTGTCACTTTCATCGGCTTGAATAAATGAATTTTCTACATTTTGCACCTCATCCCATGAAAGTTCGTAAAGCAGATATACGAGAATGTCTATTTTGTGCTCCAAAGAAATAGTATCGGATTGGGGTGTATTTTGTTTTGTTAGGAAGATGTTATTAACAAGTCTAACAATAGATTGATTTTGAATGGATGTGGGAATGACAATGGGAAGTGGCTTTAATTTTTCGAGTTTAACTTGCGGGTAAACCCTACCAGCCTCTTTTACATCATTCTCATATATAAATCGAATGTATTTTGAATTAAGTATTCCGCATAGATATTCGTATGATATTATTGAACTGAATTCAACTTTTATGGTACCAGCCTGAATACTTCTCCCAAACCATATTCCCCTATAATCAATAGTAACAATAGGATATTGTGCTGTTTGACGCCATATTATTTTGGGGGCGATAGAAAAATACTCATCATTGAGAATAACACGTTCGTTTGTTCTCAATTTTATATTTCTGCGACAATAGCGTGTTGTTCTATCTTTAATAAAATAACTATTAATATCTTCACCTTTCCAATATTCAACATCTGATACATCTTGTTGATTTCCTTCATAAAGCAAACGGGAACTTAAATCCGACTTGCCCTTCTCTTTCAACCCTACTTTTACTCTCTGATAATTAATTCCAGCATCCTTGAAGGAAAGGATGGATTCTAAAGATATTTCATTGCATTTTTTTGTCCTAATTTTTTCGACGAAAATATTGTTCTGTGTTGAGTGATATAATTTTTGAGCTATTTTTTTGAATTTTATAGATGAGAGTGCAGTTTTTACATTCGACATTTTTGTCAAATCGACATATAGTAACGTGTCTCCTGATTTTTTTTGAGCTATCAATATAGCAACAGGCACAACAGCATCAAAAACATTTTCTCCTAAATCAAGAATTTGAAAAATTTTATTTTTCAGAATCAATCTTCGCAAATCTCCATATCTGGGTTGTCTCAGAAAAGTATTTGGAGTAATGAAACAAAGAAGACCACGTGGTTCAAGTAAAGAGAACCCATGGTCGTAAAAATATTTATAAATATCTTTAAATCCTTCTGATGTTTGTGGATATGTTTTTTTATATGTTGTGGTTAGATTGTCAATATTTGCACCATACGGCGGATTCCCAATTACAATGTCAAAACCTTCGCGTCCATTCTCAAAAACATCTTTAAACCAAGTATGCCAAAGGAAAAATTCTTGATTTGCGGATACATCTATACTGTCGAGAGTGGCTTGCATTTCTGGGTTTGTCCCAATGCTGTTTGTTATCAGTGTTTTGACTTCATCATTTATTATTTTTCGCAGGTTCTCTTTTTTCTTATGGTCGCTTTCGTTAAAGTAGTCGTCTATCAGGCTGTGCAAACTTTGTTGGTTGGAACTGGCGTTTAAGAGAGTAAGCTGCACAGGACCGTTGCTTGTGCTTGTGGTGTAAATGGTGCTTAAATCAAAACCTTGGAAACTCTCTAGCAGACTATTGCCCTGCATAAATTTGTAGTCGAAATTGGGCAAAGGGGTTGGGGGCGTGTTTTCATCTACCTCCTCGTCAACCATAATACTAAGCCAGAAACGTAGTCTGGCAATATCTATTGCACCTTTTTCAATGTCAACGCCATAGATGTTGTTTTGGATAATCTCTTTTTTCAATTCAACTCGTTGGGTAGAAGACTCCAATTTTTCGCGCAATGCAACTAAGAGGTTGAGCAATCCCATGGGGAAAGCTCCCGAGCCAACGGCAGGGTCGCAAATCTTTACGTTTTTCAAAGCCTTCATTACGTCATCTGCAGGTACATCGCAAAAATCCCTGTCCTCCACAAATTTGCGTATGTTTTCGTCGCGGCAGTTTTTTATTTTGCTACAGAGGTAGGCAATTAATGACTCTTTGCACATATAGTTCACTATCTCTTTCGGAGTGTAGAAAGCACCTTTATCCTTGTTGTCCTCCAGCAAGTTTTCAAAAATCTTGCCCAGCATCTCTGGGTCCACGCCCATTTCGGCATCGTCGGGATCGTTTTCGTCTATTGTGAAATTATAGTGGTTGAACAGGTCGAGTATTCCGCATTGCTTAAGCATTCTGTTCGCAGGTCGCAATGTGGTGTTTCCAAACTCGCGTTTATCGTCGCTGTTTTGCTTATTGTGGAAAAATTCCTCGGGCAGTTTTACATCCAAGTTGTCGCATCTGTCGTGTTCGAACAAACCGCCGTTCAAGAAGGGTACAGTTAGTTTTAAATTGTCGATAATGTCAGCCCCCTTCTTCCTGTTTTCATTGTTCAGTAGAAGATACACGACATTTTCGAGCGGTCCGTCGATAAAGTTTTCCCTCGACTTATCAGAAATTTGGGTGAACAAATCGAGAAGGAAGTTTGTAGTGGATTTCTCGTTTATTTTTAGACAGCCCTTTTTCTGCAAAAACTGAATAAACACAAGTCGTCCCATCAGTTTCTTAACATAATCGCGTACAGCTTTTGTGGCTTCTTTGTCGTCGTTATTAAATTCTGCGAGAAACCTTTGGTAGATGCCTGTAGTATCTGGTATGTTGACTTGCCCGTTTTTGGGGAATTCCACCCACTTGTTACCTTCCTTTACAATTCTTTTGCCGGTAATCCACTGCACAATATCGTCATATATTACTTTGTATTCCTTGAAAAATTCGTCGGAAAGAGCCTCTACATCGAAAACTTTGGTTATGGAGTCCAAAGTTCTGTTGCCAGAGTTCTGTAGGTCGAAAAAACGTTCGGCAATTGTTCGGCAAGAATATTCAGGGCCGCAAAGGTATGTGTAACGCTTGGCGGGGGAATCCTTTCTACGAACATCCTGTCTCTTCAACCAAGAGAGACGCCAAGTGCTTGCTTCGGGATTTGTGCTGTAGTTGCTATAATGGAAAACAATAAATGCTCCAGAGTAGGATAGGGTTATACTGCGTATGGTGTCTTGAATTTTTTGTCGAGAACGAGAAATATGACAGCGGTCGTTCAATATTACTTCCCAAACACTGATATCAACATTGTCTGTGTAGTATGTTCCATAATCGTAGATATGTTCTATGTTGGCATTCCCGTTTCCATATTTTTGTACATAATCAGTGTTGGTAGGAGCTGCTTTTTTATCAAAGGGACCGAAAATGGGAGACAGTACATCTAAAATACTGTCCATACCTTGGAAACTACTGCTGAAGTAGTTCTTGAAATCTTCTTTTGTCATTTTCATTGTTATTGTTTATTAAATGTTATAAAAATATCATTTGTGCCAATTTGGCGCTGGGCATTTTGGGCAACGTTTTTCAATTTGTTGTTGATGATGTCGACAACTTGTTGTTCTGTGAGAGGGGCTGTTAGTTGCGTGCTTTCTATTTCGCTTTGTATTTTTTTAATTAATATAGCTGCACTCCTGTCGCCACCGTCAATCAGTTGTCGTGCTGCCGCCAGGGTTGGTCTTACAGAATCAAACCTGTTATCCTTGGACCATAATGTTACCAGAATGCGTTTCGCATCGTTTATTATAGAATCATTTTTATTGGGTCGTGTTCTCTGTTGCATCAAATTTGCATATGCATCTTTAGCCATTTGTTCCAGTTGGTTGATATTGGTAGGTAATGCAACGGGTTGTGCGTTTGGTTGGCATTGGCAATGCTCTATTATTTCCTGCAACGACATATTGGTTGTTTCTGTAGCAGTATTATCAACGCTTACGTAGAAACTGTTCGATGCCGAGCTGTTGTTTACCACACAAAGCGTTTCGGCTGTGTTTTCACACATCTCGGTGGCGTTGGCCGCTATTTGCATAGGAGTGTTAAGAGCCATTATTTCATCGAATCTGGTTTCATTGTTTTGTTTGTAGTCCTTCAGTTCTTTCAAGTATTTTACTTGCCAGCTTGCAGGACCGGCAACTACAGTGTTGAAAGCTGCCGGCGAAAGAATTTCGCGTGGGTTGAAAACACGGTCGTCTTCGCCAAACTGCGTATGGAATGCCTGTAACTTGCGATATGCGTTTTCGATAAGATTGATTTGAGTGTTGCCTTGCGCCGAGGGGAAGAAGTTATAAACAAACACGGCTTTCGACTTTGAGCCTATGCGGTTTACACGGCCAATGCGTTGAATCAGGCGGGCGGCGTTCCACGGCGAATCGTAGTTGAGTATTGCATTGGCTCGGTGCAAGCTAACACCTTCGGCAAGTACCTCGGTGGTAACAATAATGTCGTAATCGTCTTTTTGCTGGCCGTTATAGTTTGCATCAAAGTTTTCACGAATGACATCTTTCATTGAATCGCGATTAGTCGCTGTTATTTCCAAAACTCGATAATTTAGTTTTCGTGCAGTTTGTGTTATTTTCTTTGCGGTTGGTATTGCTTCGGTAAAGATAACTAGTTTTGTCTTGTCATCTGTGAGTTGTGAATAGAGTTGTTGCAGGTTTTCCAATACTTCAGCCGTCTCTTTTTCTTTTTCAGGATGTTCCTTCAAATAAGCTTGAGTTTGAGTCAAGAAATGTTTCAATCTTTGTCTGTCGCTACTCATTAAAATTGGTAATTGTTGCTCAAACTTGTCATGTTTGGGGTCTTCGGTGTTCGCCTGCCATCGTTGCAACAAAGTGTCGATGATTTGCTTGTCTGTCTGTAAATCATTGATATAGTTTTGGTCAAAGTCAGCGCGACGGTATTCAGCGTTTTGTCCTTTGTTGTTTTTATTGTTGGGCAAAGATTTGATTTTGTTGCGTAACTCCACATAAGCACTTTGTCGGTTGGTGGCGTGGTTGGCGATAATGGCATTAACATCCAGTTGCGGGCAGATGAATATTGCATCATCGTTCCACATATCAATCATGTTCTTAGTATATCTGCCAAGATTCTCCAAAGATTCCTTGAACGCATCGAAACTACTTTCCAAACGTTTTATAAGAAGCAGCTTCATAATTTTTGCCAAACGGTCGGATGTCGTTTGTACATCCATGTTTCTCCCTTGGTAACGCTGGCGATGTTGAGGATCCGTTAGCCGTGCTATAGCACTATATCTGTGATATCCAATGCCGTTGGTATTTTGTGTGGGGTCTATGATGTCAACAGAATCGGAAAAGAGTTGTGCCAACGTTGTTGACATATTATAGGTTAATATATTGGGTCCGACTGTGGTTGGAAATGATATTGTTCCAGGGTAACTGTTTACTATGTCGGTGCGCGTGCGGCGAACTATTATTTCGTTCAAAATTGTGTCGCGAATGTCGTTTGACAAGTCGATTAATTTTTGTCGGTCGGCTATTGGATCGACAATCTCTTTGTATTTCTTTTTTACATCGGCAAAATAGCTTGAAAAATCGCATCCTGTTATTCGGGTAAATTGGGAATGCGTCGGTGTAGGTACAAATAAGCTAATTTGGTTTTGAAGTTCTTCTGGTCTGTTGTTTTGTGGTGTTGCCGAAATCAAACCAACATATGGGCTAAAACCTGTGATACTTCGGATGTTCTTAATCAATGTATCTAAAGAGTTGTACATCAAAGTGCCTTTGTTGCGGAAACGATGACTTTCATCAATTACAATAAAACCATAATTTTTGTCTTTCTTGAATGCGATTTCGCTTTCCTCATCTTCCAAGTCTTCAACGAATGAATCTAATATTCCATATGAAACTATATCAGTATAATTTTTCATACAGAAAGAGGGGTTGCCCTTGTCCAGTTCATCAATGGTTTCTTCCCAATTTGGTATCACGGCAGGTGGCACAATGAGTAGCACATTGTTGTAATCGTCATTGTTCTTTTTTATGTTTTCCAAATAATAACGAATCACCAAAGTGGCAACAATCGTTTTTCCAAGTCCAACTACATCTGCTAACATAAAGCCGCCCATTTTAAGCATTATGTTGTAACACATTTTAACGGCATCCAATTGATAGAGTTGGGAATTGTATTTTGTGTTTTCTAAATAATTTAAAAGAGTGATGTCCATACCGTTATCGGTTCCCAAACTATTTTGCAGAAGCCATATATACACCTCGTATGGGGTAAGAACGTTAGGTTGGACGGGTTGCACTCCAATAGAGGGTTGTGGTTTGCCACTCGATAGTATCTTAATGAACTCACCTGTCCATGGAACGCTGTTTTGCCATTTTTCATCAAACCATGTCAAATGCGATTTGCTGGAAATGAAGGGGGATGGTGTTGCAGCAACTCTTGTGGCATCAGTTTCGAGATAATTTAGTTCGGCATTTTCTTCCAATCCTTTCTGTGTAAAATTAGAACTGCCTATAATGCCGTGGGCAAAACTTTCTATTCCGCTACCAAGAAAGATGTAGCATTTGGCGTGAAGGAATTGTTTTTCTTCGCCTTGGCCATATACGTGCACCAAAAGTTGGGAGTTTTCCTCGTCGTCCGGATTCATGTGTTCGGATAATAACTCTACAACATCTTTGTATTCGTCATGCATTTTGGCCACATCTCGTTGGATATAAAAGTCGGGGAATTTCTCGCTGTTTGCCTCCTCGGTTAGCATGTATGAACGTATTGCGGGCTCTTGTCCAATTAACAAATAAAATTTCCCGTCCCTCTCAAAAAAATCTTTTAGTTCGTTATAAATAAGTTTCGTTCCTGGCAGGTCCCAATATCCTGTTGCTATTTTTAATACGTCGCAACGTTTATCACTAAGGAGCTGTTTTACATAATCAACCAAAGTGAATCTGCTGCTGTTGTCTAATAAAGTATTGTTCATTTGCTGTGTATTATAAAATTGAATGTTTTTTCAATCTGCAAATATACGAAAAAAATCCGAATCCGCAAACATTGTTTTCAACGTAAAATATAATTGCGGATTCGGGTGTTATCCTCAATCTCACCCCCTCGGCTAATCCCCCATCACTCCGTGTCACCCTTGTCGTTTCTTTCGGCCAAGTGTTCGGCGATGGCGAAGAAGGGGTTGTTGAACATAGCGGAGCCGGGGATGGAGTCGCGTCCGCCGATGGGTTTGAGGATGGCCTCAACGTCGGCGTTGAACTCCGTCATAAAGACGGCGGCGGTTTCGTGCGGCTCGGTGATGTCGTTCATGATTTTGGTGCATAACTCCGGTAGTATGCGGCGGAGACCCTCGAATGAGAGCTGCTGCGGGGTGTAGAGAAGCTCGGTGAGTATCTGGATGTACTCGTCGTCGGAGAGACGGGTTTTCTTATTGGTCGTGGAGGTTTCGTTGCCTTCGTTGTCGAAAAGTTTCACGCGGAACCCGTAGCAGTAGATGAAGTCGTCGAAGTGCACGTCGGTGAGGTCGGCGTACTCGTAAGGATCGTAGATGTATGAACTCAAATCGATTTGCAGGCTGTGGATCACCTCACGGCGTTCCTCGTCGGCTTCGGCTTCGCTCAGGCCCTTTTCTTCATTTTCCTTGATTGCTTTTTGAATGCAATCGACGTCCTCCTGCGAGAGACGGATGTAGCTATCATCTTCAACCTCCGGGACTAGGTACCAGCAGTGGTAGTACTTCTGACGTTCCTTCTTTTCGAGGAATTCGCGTGCTTGTTGTTGGCACCACTGGCGGCGCTCCTGTTTCGTAGCCTGGATGGCGTTGTACATCTCCTTGTCAGAGTAATCTTTGTCGTTAATTGTGAAAGACATAATGTTATTGTTTTTTGTGGTTATTAATAATTCATTTTATTCGTAATAATGCTTAATTGATAAATCAAGTAATCAATCTGTTAGATTTGTATCAGTGGTGTCCTGAAATGTTTTTATAAATCCTATTTTCTTTCTTTTTGTCATTGCAAATATAATAAAAAATTCCGAAACGGCAAACACTGTTTAACATTTTTTTTGCCGATTTCCGTTCGGATTTCACCCCACACAATATCCCGCACGTTTCATCGTTACCTGTTTCCAAAATAATCTGAAAAAGTTTTGTCGTAAGCACTTTTTGGTGTATTATTGCCGTTGAAACGAAAAATCATTTTTTTTAGCCAATCGTCTATGAAACACAAACTTATCATCATTCCGGATATCCACGGCCGAAGCTTTTGGCGCGACGCCGTTCCTTTTGTCGAACAGGGCGCTCCCGCCGTCTTCCTCGGCGACTACACCGATCCCTACGACTACGAGGGCATCACGGTGGAGAACGCCGTGGCCAATTTCCGAGACCTCCTCGACTTCGCCCGCCTTTACTCCGACCGCGTCACCCTGCTGCTGGGCAACCACGACCTCTCTTATTTTGGCCACAACAAAGGGCTTTGGTATGTCAACGCCGGCCGTTACAACAAGCAATGGGAGGCGTCGTGGCGATGGCTTTTCAACGACAACGCCGACCTTTTCGCCCTCTGCACCCTGCGCACCGTGCGCGGCCGACGCTATCTGCTCACCCACGCCGGAGTGCATCCCGAATGGACAGAGGCGCTGAAGACCTTCAACGACATCGACCGCACCGACCTCGTCGTCGTCGCCGAAAGGCTCGAAAGCATGTTCCAAGAGTCGTTGCATAGCAGCACGCAGACCGATTTGATGATGTTCCTCTCGATGGTGGGATATATGCGTGGCGGCGAATATGTTGTCGGCTCGCCCGTGTGGGCCGACTGCCACGAGTTCGACGATGTGGAATTCCCCGGCGTGGCGCAGATTTTCGGACACTCGCAGCAGGTGACTATACATTCTACGGAAAGTGGAGTGGAAATCATTCCCGGCAAGGCCCGCGTTAGGCACAACAACTACTGCGTCGACTGCCACCGCTGCTTTTTCCTCGACGGCAACGGCCAGCTGCGCTATCTCGACAACAATGAGAAAGTTGAATAGAAACTAATCGAAGAACCGCCAAATCACGCCCCATTGCACGGTGAAATCCTGTCCGGTTGTTGAAATTATGTGTTTCCTACATTTTTAGTGAAGAAATTGTTAATCACGATTTATTCTATCAATTTCCAAATCGTTCTTTCGTAATTGTTGTCAAAACCAATCTTTTGCAATTTCACTGTCTTGCCAACTGTATATTCATCAAGGTTTGCACCTGCTTTTGTTAATGTTGACACAGTAAAATATGATTTGCTGTTGTTATCAAACAATACATAGTATCGTTTGCTTTTATTTCGTTTGACAACTTGCGTTATTTGCCCTGTTAAAATTTCATCTTTAGTAAAGTCATAATCATTATCGATGTGTTCAAATTTTCTATTAGCGTTTTTTTCAGTTAAATTATTTATGTAGATGACATTTTTTATAAAATCAATGTTGGCTATTTTTTTATTTGTATATAACGTGCCGATTTTTCCATTATTCTTTATCACTTCCCTCATAATCAATCCGTTGAGATTGTATACTGCTCTGTTGTCAATATAGTCAGTGCATTTGCAATGCATTTTCATGCGATATTCAAATCTCGGAGCTAGTTTCTGAAAATAGCCATTTCTTATGCCAATTAAACGACTTCTAAACGAACCGATCTCATCATATACACATTCTACTATTATTTTACCTTCTTTATCTTTTATGCCCCATTTTTCTGTCTGCCTGAATTTTATCCATCCATTCTGCAAAGGAATCGTTTCATCATCGACTCTTTTGCCATTTTCGTCTATATAGTACGATTCAATTGAAGTTTGAACAAGAGCTTTGCCATTTACAAGATTGCCAATGTTTTTATACTTCATATCAACAATGGTGTTTTGGTTCTCATCTAATACACCCCATTGATCAATTATCAATACACGATACATGCCTTTTGCCCAACAAGTAATCTTATCATATTTGCATGGAATAATAAAATTTTTACTACCATCTACAATGCCATATTTTCCTTTGTGAAAATAATAAAATCTATTATCGTATTCAGTATCACTAATTTTTGGTTTTGATTCAATTGAAAGTTTTTTTCTGCGTTCAGCAATTCTTCCTTCATATTTATCTTGCAGGTCTTTTAATAATTTCTCCCTGTCGACAATGCTTTCATTATATTGGTCTTCTGCTTCAGGATTAATCTTAAAGTACTCTAAATTGGCATCAAAATAGTAAGGCTTGCACATTTCTTCATCAAACTGCAGGTCTTCGAGTGATATGAGAATACCATTATTTCCTGTTGTTTCCATCCTGTAATGCCACTTGTTGTCTGGATCCAGATAATTACATTTTAATATCAGTTCATTTCGAGTCTCACAAGCCTCCATCGCTTCTTTATCCATAATGAACACATTTCGTTTGTTAGCAAACATCGTATTCATATTGACGTGTTTGATTATATAGTCATATCCAGAACCTTCATCCGCTCCAAATATCCATATAACATGGTGATTGTTCAACCGATAGAAAATGTCTTTGTTAACAACAGTATTCATCAAGACTTCACGAGTCTGAAGTTCAAAAACAATATTTCTGTCATTGAATCGGGCATAAATCCCTGCGATGCGTGGACGTAGAAATAGATAATTACTCTTTATACGTTTACTCTCTTCCACATTGGAAACGCCAATGTTTGAGCTTTTTTCTGAGTTCAAACATCTGATGATTAACTCTTTTATTTTCCTGTATTTGGCTTTCGTGTCTTCTGGCTCCCCATCTTCCAAGATACCAGAACTATTATACAATAAGGGTCTTATGTTTCTATAGTGATCCTGTTTCCACTCACAATTAATATCCCGACGACAATGAGAGAAAAAAAGTATTTCTCGATTACCAAAATCTCTTTTTGAAATCTTAACCGGAGTCATACAACATGCACAAACATATGCTTCACGGCTAGACTCATCTGCTTCGTCCAACATACGAGCAATACGCTCAATATATTCCGGTTCTCTGCAGAAGAATTCATCGCTATCGATAACAATTTGATCTTCATGTTCAACATCTATAACTTGTAATATGCTTCTCTTTACAGCCCCGGTGTTCTTCTCAATTGTAGGAAGATCAACGTCTTCATCTTTATATTCTGGCATTGGTATTTTGTTCCTTCGCCTGGGATTTTGCGTAGGAATCTTTGGTTCAGGCTCGGGTTCGGGCTCAGGCTCGGGCTCTGGTTCAGGCTCAGGTTCTGATTCTGGCTCTGGCTCAGGTTCGGGCTCTGGTACTTGCTCTGATTCTGGCTCGGGTATTTGCTCTGATTCTGGCTCTGGCTCTGGTTCAGTGGCCGACAACTGAGCGTGTAATTGTTCTATCCGACTATTTGCTTCTCTAAGGTTATTTTTAAGTTTATCAATTGTCTCACATCTTTCTTTTGCAAGAATGGTGGTCTCTTTAAGTTCAGATTCTTTGCTGTCAAGTTCTGCTGTGGTTTTTTGCAGTTTTTCTATGTATAACTCATTCTCTTTTTTTAGGGATTCGACATCTGGAACATTTTGCAAACGTGTTTCTAGTTCAGCTATTTTATTATTATTTTGAATAATAACTCTGTCTTTCTCTGATATGCTACTCTCAAGATTGGTAATTCTTTCGTCCTTTTCGGCTAATTGTCTATTAATAGAAACTATTTCTACATTCTTTTTTTCTACTTCTCCATTAAGGGTTTCGACTTGCAATTGCAATTGAGTTACGTCATTATTAAGTGTGTCTTTTTCTTCTTGAAGTTTTTGGTTATGCTTTGTTGCTTTGCCCAATAGCATTCTAGAAGAGGCAAATTTGCCTTTGATGGTATTATAAGCATCCTCCTTTTCTTGCAATTTGGCTCTTTGTTTCTTTAAAGTTTTTTTTAATGTGTCCATCTGCTGAGATAGACTCTCGTTTTGTACACGTATAGACAGAATGGTTTCCTCATTTTCAACTAATTGATTGTTTTTTTGAGCTGTGGTATGATTTAACCGAGCGATTTGTTCATTTAGATTTGTGTTGTCTTTTGCCAAGCTATTGTTTTGAACTGTAAGTTCGTTTTTTATAGATTCAAGTTCTTTTTGGTTCTCAATAATTAACTTCTTGCGTTTAGACTTTAATTTAAAGATAATTACTACAAGAAAAGCAATAATTATAAGTAAAATAATAATACCAAGGCAAACTATTAATAATCTGTTTGAGGGATTTTGAGAAATCCACCGAAACAATTGTCGGGTAATATCTATTTTGTTGTTCATATGTTGTTATATACTTTTTGGGATAATTATTGATGTTTACAATCCAGAAACTTGTTTTTTACTTGTTTAGTGCTTTCTTTTCAAGTTCACTCACAGTATAACGAGTGTCTCAGTCCACGAACGTGTAACGTTCTCAGCCACAATGGAATCCAGTTGCATGTGACCGCCCGAAGCAAGCATGTTTGTAAAAAGTACCGTTATCTGCGAAAACGCTATATTTGCCATTAAAAGGGAAAGCACCAGCAATGCAAGTCTCTTTTTCATATAAATTATTTTTAAATTACATTTTTCAATCGAAGAACCGCCAAATCACGCCCCATTGCACGGTGAAATCCTGTCCGGGATAGTGCGGTATCATGAAATATGACGGGTTTTTCTCCAACAAGGTGTTGATATGCAGGAGTTTGGCGTAAAGTATCGCATGCTTTATCTGTCCGGACACGAAGAAATCGGTCCACAGGGTGTTTCCCACCTTGTACTCTTGCTGCTGGTAGAAAGCGCCGAGGAAAGGCGAGTAGGCGTCGGCGTAGAATAGGGTGTTGTAGCGCAGGTCGAAACCGGTCTGCAACAGCAACGCCTGACGGAACAGCTTCAGTTCCACAAAGATAGAGTGCTTGGCGGAGAATCGCGGCAGACGGAACACCTCGTCGTCGGACGAGAACTGCAGCAGGTTGAACGATTGCCAGTGGACGATGCCCCAAGCCAAGTTGCTCTTAAGCACCGTCTGCGAAAGCACCGCCTTTTTGTCGGTCTGCACGGGACGGAAGTCCAGGCCCAGCCACACGTTGTTGGCCACGTTGCTCAGCGTCGAGGTCAGCTCCAGCCATCCGTGCCAGTTGTACGAGATACCTATCTTTTGGGTGTGGATTTTGTTGTAATCGTTTATGTCCCACCTTATTACGTTCGAAAAGTAGTCGTAATAGATGTAGTCGGGGTCGTTGCCCGAAAGGGCCGCGAAAATGTTGACGCGGTTGTTGGAATCGGGCTGCCACAGCAGGTTGGCGGTAAAGGCGTAGTCGCCGTTCTTGTAGCCGTCGGCAAGTACCGTCTCGGCTCCGCCCGAAAGCAGGAAATGCTTGGTGCTGATGGTGGCGCGGGCAAACGGCTTGAGCAGCGAGAGGGTGGTGTATTTCTCGATGTCGCGTATGCCTATGGCGGTGTGCTTGATGCCGAAATAGAATTTCAGCGGGTTGTGGAACTGGAAATCGTTGTAGATGTCGTTGGTCCAATGCAACGAGTTTTCGAGGGTGTAAACGCACGACGAGTCGAGCAGTGCGGTGGAGTCGCCGAAAAATGCAGGGTAGGCCTCGATGTTGCCGCTCAAACCGGGGTCGGTGTAGTTGTGCTTGTTGCGACTGAAGTTGATGTTGTGCACAAACGCTCCGAGGTTGAAAATGTGCGGGTTGTAGATGGTGGTGTCGTAATGGACGTTGAACGAGTCGGTTACAAAACTCTTGCCGGTGCTGTCGGGCAGCGAGTCGGCGGCACGGCGAATCCACAGGGTGTCGGTTTTTATCACTTTCCCCGGCTGGTGCGCCAGCGAGAACGACTGCTGTGCAAATAGTGTCAGTGTGTTGAAATCGGTGTAGGCGTTGTAGAGATTTACGGGCATGCCGGCACGGTTGGTCTGTATGTCGTTGGTAAACAGGCTGTCCGAGGTGATTCCACCGTTTTCCAGAATGTTGAGTTTTTGCCAAATCACTCCGCCTTTGACAATGTATCGCAGGTTTTTGCTGAAATAGTTGGTGGTGGCGTCGAAATAGTTGTTTTTTGTCTTTTGGTTGGTGTACAGCCCTTCGGAGTTGATCAGGTTATAGTGCAACGAGAAATTCCAAAGTTGTGTAATGTTTTGGGTGTGAATTACTTCCAGCTGATACTCTTTTTCTGCGGAACTTTCGTATTTCAGGCTGGTGAAGGGCCGCTCGGTTTGGTACATGTTGAGTGTGAGCGGGTTGCGTCCGTAACCTTCGATTATGCTCGGCCCGTAGCGGAAGTCGGTCTGGGGCAACAGCTTGGGCATCAGCGAATAGCAGGCCTGTCCCACGTTTCCGGTGTTTAGATAGTAGTCGTCGTTGAACGAGTGGATTTTGTCGTTGAGCTGCAGTCCGGCGGGGTTAAGCATCGGATGCCAATGGCCTATAATTTTTATCGAAAGTGGTGCGAAATGGAATATGTTCACCGAGTTGATGAGGGTGGAGTCGGGTACGATGTTGGTTTCGTAGATGATGCCTTTTGGCAGGGTGTCGGTGTCGCCGCCGGGATTTTGGTTGGTGTCGCCCTGAAAGTTGTTGGTCCGGTTGCCCGTAGAGCTGCTTGACCGCGATGATGATACTGTTGTCCCCGCCGACCTGCTGATTTGAGCCTGCAATGCCACCGTAAGTAGTAGCAATGCAAAGATTGTCAGGAGTTTGGAGATTTTCAGCATAGGGCTTTGTAAAAGTTATTTGTTCTCCGAAAGGAAACGTTCAACATCGATGGCGGCCACGCAGCCTTTTCCGGCGGCCACAATGGCCTGACGGTACATCGGACTGCACACGTCGCCGGCGGCAAACACCCCTTCGATGTTGGTTTTGGAACTGGGGTCGGCCACTTTGATATAGCCGTTTTCGTCCATATCTATCTGTCCGGCAAAGAGTTCGGTGTTTGGCTTGTTGCCGATGGCCACAAAGAATCCCGAAATTTCGACATCTTTCGTCTCGTCGGTCTTCACGTTGCGCACCCTCACTCCCGTAACGCCATCCATGTCGTTGCCGAGAACTTCGGCGGGCACGTGGTTCCAGAGTATTTCTATCTTGGGATTTTCCATCACGCGGTGCTGCATCGA
>DBXF01000061.1:86319-86887 GCA_002309295.1 Bacteroidales bacterium UBA1219
AGGTACGAGGCGTCCTCGCAGGCGGTGTCGCCGCCGCCCACCACTGCCACGTCCTGACCGCGGTAGAAGAAACCGTCGCAGGTGGCGCAGGCCGACACGCCGTTGCCCAGCAGCTTGCGTTCCGATTCCAGTCCCAGCCATCGCGCCGAGGCCCCGGTGGCTATTATCACAGCGTCGGCTTTGATAACGTTGCCGTTGTCGTCGGTGAGGGTGAAGGGACGTTGCGAGAGGTCGGCTTTGGCAATGGCGCCGTCGCGCACTTCGGTGCCGAAACGCACGGCCTGTTTGCGTAGGTCGTCCATCATGTCGTTGCCCGAGATGCCTTCGGGATAGCCGGGGAAATTCTCAATCTCGGTAGTCATAGTAAGCTGACCACCAGGTAGTTGCCCGCTGTATAGTATCGGTTTCAGGTCGGCGCGACCAGCGTATATGCCTGCTGTGTAACCAGCTGGACCAGAGCCTATTATAAGGCAGCGTGTTTTTTCTTCCATGGGTGAATGTTTATTGATTCGTTATTTAAACTTTTCACTTTCAATTTCCAACTAATTTTCAACTTTCAACTTTCAAC
>DBXF01000061.1:86956-108253 GCA_002309295.1 Bacteroidales bacterium UBA1219
TAGTCGAAAATGCCTTTGGTGGAGCCCGAAACTTTTTCTTTGCGGATGTTGAAAAGCGAGTACTCGAACCGCACGTTGAATGCGATGTTGGGGTTGAACCAGAAACGTGCGTCGATAAGTCCGGGCATGGCAAAGCGGCGGTAGCCGTTCAGCTCTTCGATAATGTCGGTTACGTTGGCGCCGTTCTCCGTGGTGGTGTGGCTTACAAGCACCGAGGGAGCCACGCCCACGCCGAAGTCGAGGCTGGTGGTGGGGGCAAAGTGCAGAAGCAGCGGCACTTCGATGTAGCCGGTGTTAACTATCTGTTCTTCAACGGTGTTGCGAGCACCGAGAGCAGCGTAGTTTATCTCCATCTGTCCCGAAAACTGTTCCGAGAAAGGGTAGCTCACCAGCGCGCCCACGTTGAAGCCGCCTTTTTTGTATCCTCCGGTGGCGTCGCCGTCGATTTGGCACAGGTTGAAAGCAACCCGCACACCGAATTTGAAGTTCTGCGAAAACGCTGTCATACAAAGCGTTAGCAGTATGACCAATATTGTCGTTCTTTTCATTTTGGTTAAGTATTGTTTTTGCAAAAATACGTAAAAAAATCCGATTTTTTTGTCCAAAACGCAAATTATTTTTCCCCGCCACATTTTCCGTTACTTTTCTTGCCGTGTTGATGCGTATTTTCAAGGAGACCTTTTCCCGTACATACTCACGTTTTTTAGTTCTTTTTTCAAAATCATTTTGTTATATAAAAAAAATGTCTTATCTTTGCAAAACGCAATTGGTTCGAAAATTTGAGCTAATTATCACGAAATCATTTGTTTAAGTATCATAAACGGCAAATATCATGGGTATAAACGCTAACAAAAAAGTAAAAAGAGCAAAAGTTAGAGTAAAAGGCAACAAAAACTCGTCCAACAACTGGAATATCAACACCGCTGGCTGGAACGCCATCCACAAGGCTTTCAGAGAGGATGCAAAATAAGAGTTTTCTCTAACCGAGATGAAAAATCTTCAGAGTGGCAAGCTTTGAAGATTTTTTTGTAATTGGATGAAAGAGAATTTATTATAATAAAGTAAAACACCGTGCCGGAAATCAGGACCATACCCAACGACGACTTTTTCGCCTTTGTGCTCGACCGCCTTGGCGAGGGACAGACCGTTGAAATCCCCCTCACCGGCATAAGCATGAAACCGCTTTTGCAGGAAGGCCGCGACAACCTTCGCCTTGTCCCTCTCGCTCCCGATGCCCCCCTGCATCGCTACGACGTGGTGCTTTTCCGTTACAACGGCACGTTTTTATTGCACCGCATACGCAAAATCAACGGCGAAACCCTTGTCACCCGCGGCGACGCCATCATCTCCGTCGAGACTCCCCGCCGCTCCGACGTGGTGGCCATCCTCGTTGCCGTACGCAACACCCAAACGGGCGAACTGACTCAGTGCGACTCCCTTAAATGGAAACTGCTGTCGCGAAAAACCGTCCTGATTAAGTCCCTCAAACGCAGGGTGAAACGTATTTTGAAAAGAAATCGAAAAGGCTGAAAAACAGAGGTTTGCAATCCCCGCTTACATTTTCTTCCCCATTATCTTTTGCATCACAACGGCGCACGAAGCGTCGCCGGTAACCGACATCACCGTGCGTCCCATATCGATGATACGGTCGATGCCCGCCGCCACCGCCACGCACTCTACGGGGATTCCTGCCGAGGCGAACACCATCGCCATCAGCGCCAAGCTGCCGCCCGGTATGCCGGGGGTGCCTATGGAGGCCACCGTGGAGGCGAAAGCTATCGCAAAATACTGACTCATAGTGAGGTCGATGCCGCAACAGGTGGCCATAAACACCGACGCCACGCCAAGATATATCGCCACCCCGTCCATATTTATCGTCGCACCGAGCGAGAGCACAAAACGTCCGGTGTCCTTGTTCACGCCCATCTTTTCGGTGCACTGCATGGTGTAGGGCAGTGTGGCCACCGACGAGTCGCTGGAGAAAGCGAACAGCATTGCCGACTGCATCCCTTTGAAGAATTTCAGCGGCGACATGCCTCCCAGCAGTCCCACCGCCGACGAATACACCACTCCCGCATGGATGAAGAAACAGAGGTAGGCCAGTCCCAGCAGTGCGGCGTAGGATCCCAGCACTGCCGGACCGTTGTCCACCACCACGGGGGTGAGCATGCAGAAAACGCCTATCGGCGCCAGAGCCATTATATACTCCAAAATCTTGCACACCACCTCGTTGAGGCTGAGGGTGAGCTTGCGGGCCATCTCGCCTTTCTCGCCCACATGCACCATGGCAATGCCGAAAAACAGGGCTATCACTATCACCTGCATCATCGACATCGAGCTCAGCGGCGCTATGATGTTGCTCGGGAACATCTCCACAATCTGGTCCATAACCGTGAGCTGCCGCACCTCCACCGCCTCCGCCGTGGCTTCGGGAGTGATGTGGATAAGCGGTACCACGCCTTTCAGCAGACTGGGCACCACAAGTCCCAGCGTTACGGCGAAAAGCGTCGTTACCATAAAATAGAGCAGGGCGCGCAGTCCCAGCCGCCCCACTTTCTTGATGTCGTTCATCGAAAGTATGCCCGCCATTATGGAGAAAAGCACAAGCGGTACCACGATGAATTTCAGCAGGTTGAGAAAGATTGTCCCGATGGGTTTGATATAAGTGTTTACGAAGTCGGCTTGGTTGGCCAACAAAACTCCGGCTATCACTGCCAGCACAAGGGCAATGCCGATTTGGGCGGTAAGGGAGAGCTTTTTCATTTAAAAAGGCATTTCAACGATAAACGACAGACCGCCGTTTTTATTGTTTTCGGGCAATACGAAATAAAAAACGAGTCTGTACGTTATTTTTTTAATATATAGTTTTATGGAAGAAAAAAATGTAAAAAAAACTCCGCGCACCATAATGATGAAGATAGGGATTTTTTGTTCCATTCTTCTAATGGCCGATATCGCCTTTTTCTGGTACGACGATGATATTGCTTTTATATATAATCTCTTTTATGGATTGCTATTTTTTGTGCCTCTGGCGAGTATGGTTTTGTTTCTGATAGCTTTTGTCAAATCGTGTTGGTTTAGGACAGTGTGGCATAAAGCGATGTTCGGTTGCGGCGTGGCGACCATTCTGTTTTTTGTGGCGTATATGATTTTTCAGAATCCCGAAACGAACTGCGATCCCGACATTATGGCGGAACATTACGAGGAACACAAGTCGGAAATGAAAGAGCTGTGTGCGTACATGCAATCAGCCCTTGCCGACAGCACTTTTGTAACGCTTGAATTCAAGCATAACCGTCTGAAAATATTTCATGTAAAACTTCCGCATGTCGATGATGCTATCCGTTTTTGGGATGAAGAGGCTCGCGACAACCGTGAAGAGCAGATGCGGCGTGCAGGTCTTACAGAAGAGGAGTACGACGGTATTCGCAAACGGCTGAAATCCATGGGTTGTATAGGCATCAGGTCTTCGAGAGTTTATCCCGAAGTTACGGAAATATGGTTTCGTCGTGCTAATATGGGAATGTTCTCATATTACCTTTTCAACCGTCCCATGACCGACGAGGAGAGGGAAGATGCCTTTTCCGACTGCGCAAAAATTATGTACAATGACAGTACAGTGTTCTGTCATGGTGGACCCGCTTTTGGATCTGACTGTTTCCCCCAAAGAGAAAAGTACCTGAAAAAGTACCCCAAAAAGGCGATAAACGAAAACCGCAATAAAAAGAACGAAGTTTCGTTATAAATAATTTATAATTCTGGAGAGACGTTGCATGAAAAACACCGAGAAACAATCACTTGCCGCAAAGCAGTTTGCTCAGTTCTGGGCTGGAAAAGGTTATGAAAAAGGCGAGAGCCAGACTTTTTGGCTCACCCTTCTCGAACAGGTTTTGGGTGTTTCCAATCCTGAAAAGTATATCACTTTCGAGCATAAGGTGAAACTCGACCACACTGCCTTTATCGACGCTTTTATTCCAAGTACCCATGTGATGATTGAACAGAAGTCGCTGGACAAAGACCTTGGGGCTCCCATACGGCAAGGCGACGGGGTGTCGCTCACGCCTTTCCAACAGGCCAAGCGTTATGCCGCAGAGCTGCCCTATTCGCAGCGTCCGCGCTGGATTGTAACCTGCAATTTTGCTGAGTTTTGGGTATATGATATGGAGCAGCCCAACGGCGAACCGCAGAAAATCCTGCTGAAAGACCTCGAAAAGGAATACTACCGCCTGCAATTCCTTGTGGATGAGCAGAACGACCACCTGAAACGCGAAATGGAGGTCTCTGTAAAGGCTGGCGATTTGGTGGGCAAAATATACGACAAGCTCCTTTGCCAATATCACGACCCCAGTAGCGCTGAAACTCTGCGAAGCCTCAATGTGTTGTGTGTTCGGCTCGTTTTCTGCCTCTATGCCGAGGATGCACTGATTTTTGGCAAAAAAACGGCTTTCCACGACTATCTTGCACAATATCCCGCTCGTGATATGCGTCGAGCCTTGATAGATCTTTTTGTTGTGCTCGACACTCCTTGCGACAAGCGCGACCCCTATCTGGACCCCACGCTCAATGCATTTCCATACGTCAATGGCGGACTTTTCAGCGAAAGCGACAGCTTGCTGATTCCGCAGTTTACCGACGAGCTGCGCCAGATGATACTCTCCAACGCTTCCGACGATTTCGACTGGAGTGAGATTTCGCCCACCATTTTCGGTGCGGTGTTCGAAAGCACCCTCAACCCCGAGACGCGCCGCAGCGGAGGAATGCACTACACCTCTATCGAGAATATCCACAAAGTGATAGATCCCCTGTTTCTCGACGACCTGCGCAAAGAGCTCGACACAATCCTTGAGGAAAAGCAGGAGCGACAGCGCGCCCGAAAACTCGACGAGTATCAGAACAAACTTGCCTCGCTCACTTTCCTCGACCCCGCCTGCGGAAGCGGCAACTTCTTAACGGAGACATATTTGTCGCTGCGAAGACTCGAAAACGAGGCTATAAGTGCGCGCCATCACGGGCAGGCCTTTCTCGGCATCGAGGAGGCAAATCCCATAAAGGTTAGCATACATCAGTTTTACGGCATCGAGATTAATGATTTTGCCGTTACTGTGGCAACCACAGCACTGTGGATAAGCGAGGCACAGATGCTGGCCGAAACCGAAAAAATAATCCGCCACGATATTGATTTTCTGCCACTTAAATCATATACCAATATCAAAGAGGGTAATGCCTTGCGTTTGCCGTGGGATGAATGGGAGGTAAAGGATGAAACCATATCGGTTTATGCAGAACGGGCTTATGTTTTTCCGCGACAGGAAACGGTGGCAAAGGTAAGTGAGCCTGAAACGATATATGAAAAAATTGATATTTATGCTGATGAGACAATCACTCACACAAAACCGAAGGAAAAGCAATTCAGACATGTGGATTTTGACTACATAATGGGTAATCCTCCTTTTGTTGGAGCTCGCTGGATGAGTAAAGAACAAAAGCAGGATGTTATTGATATTTTTGGGGCAAAATGGCAAGGTGTTGGAGATCTTGATTATGTGTGTTGTTGGTATAAAAAGACGATTGGCATAATGGCTTATAACACTAAAACACGAGCTGCACTTGTTTCTACAAATTCAATATGTCAGGGAGGTTCTGTAACTAATCTTTGGAAACCTTTGTTTATACAGCACAATGTCCATATCGATTTCGCATACCGCACTTTCCGCTGGGACAGCGAAGCCGATATCAAAGCCCATGTTCATTGTGTTATCATTGGTTTCTCTAAGGCTCCCAACGAAAAGCCTAAAACCATCTATCTGTCTGATAATCATGCTTTACAAGCTGCCAATATCAACGGCTATCTGTTGGATGCACCCAATGTGTTTATTGAAAAAAGATTACGACCAATATGTGATGTCCCCTTGATTTGTTTGGGAGGACAACCCATAGACGATGGGAATTTGGTGCTTACAAATGAAGAAAAAGAAGAACTGTTGGCTAAAGAGCCTCAAGCAGTGCCTTTGTTACGTCCTTTTATGATGGGCAAGGATTTTATAGAGCGTAAACCTCGCTATTGTTTGTGGCTGAAAGATGCAAATCCGACTTTGTTGCGCCAATGTCGTCAAGTTATGGAGCGAGTGCAAAAAGTGAGAGAGTTCCGTTTGGGAAGTAATCGGGAAAGTACACTGAAAGCAGCTAATACACCGACCTTGTTTGGCGCACCTTTTGAATGTTCTGACAACTATATTGCTCTGCCAAAAGTGTCTTCAGAAAACAGGAGGTATATTCCAATGGATTATCTCTCTCCTGACATTATTCCTGGCGATAAACTTTTCTGTATGCAAAATGCCTCATTGTATCATTTCGGAGTGCTTATGTCAAATGTGCACATGGCTTGGACGCGTGTTACTTGCGGCCGATTAAAAAGTGACTACAGTTACAGCAACACTATCGTTTACAACAACTTCCCGTGGCCTAACCCATCGGATGCTCAGCGGACAAGGATTGAGCAGACAGCGCAGGCTATCCTCGACATCCGAGCCAAGTACCCCGACAGCAGCCTTGCCGACCTCTACGACGAGGCGGCTATGCCTCCCGACCTCCGCAAGGCGCATCAGGACAACGACCGTGCCGTGATGCAGGCCTACGGCTTCAGCACAAAAATGTCGGAGAGCGAGTGTGTGGCCGCACTTTTTAAACTTTACGAGGATTTGACAAAATAGCTTTTTACATTTGTAAACAATTAAACACCAACTATATGAAAGATTTTTTCGCACATGAGACCGCAGTCATCGACGAAGGCTGCACAATAGGCAAAGGTACCAAGATTTGGCATTTCACGCACATTATGGCGGGATGCACCATCGGCGAGGGCTGTAACATAGGCCAGAACGTGGTGGTGTCGCCCGACGTGGTGCTGGGACGCAATGTCAAAGTGCAGAACAACGTCTCCATCTACACCGGCGTTACCTGTGGCGACGACGTGTTCCTCGGACCTTCGTGCGTGTTCACAAATGTAACCAACCCGCGCAGTGCCGTCAACCGTAAGAGCCAGTACGCCAAAACCCACGTGGGCAACGGCGCCACCATCGGTGCCAACAGCACCATAGTGTGTGGCCACGACATAGGCGAATATGCCTTTATCGGCGCTGGTGCCGTGGTTACCAAGAATGTGCCCGCCTACGCGCTTTTGGTCGGCAACCCCGCCCGTCAGATGGGATGGATGAGCCGCTACGGCCACCGCCTCAAATTCGACGCCGACGGCTTCGCCACCTGCCCCGAAAGCGGCGAACGCTACCAGCTGAAAGACGGCTCTTGTAAATTGATAATTGAAAGTTGAAAGTTGAAAGTTGAAATGCTCCTAGCCGCAAGCGGCATTTGAATTTCTCCTAGCCCTTCGGGCTGAATTGCGCAGCAATCGTGAACACCTATGAAATAAATCAGTAATGTGAACAAATCTTGGGAATCTAAACAATATTTCGCTGAAAGCGAAAACAATTTACAAGATTTAAAAGATTTCTTTCGCCGTAGGCGAAAAGGAGAAAAAAAAGATTTATAGAACTCCGCGAGCCGTAGGCGAGCAGGAAAATAAAAATAATCAACAAGATTTACCAGATCTCGCGAAGCGAAGCTGAGCAGGAGAATAAAAAATAAAAAGATTAACTGAGAAAACAATGACCTGTGAGATAAAAACTGACCGACTGCACCGCATCCTCTACGCCACCGATGCCTCGGCGTACCGCGAGATGCCCTACGGCGTGGCTTTCCCCGAAAACGTCGACGACCTGCGGGATTTGATTGCTTTTGCCAACGAACACAATATCAGTGTGATACCCCGTGCGGCAGGCACCTCGTTGGCCGGACAGGTGGTGGGCTCGGGCTTGGTGGTGGATATCTCTAAGCATTTCAACAAAATACTGGAAATCAACGCCCAAGAGCATTGGGTGCGACTCCAGCCGGGCGTGGTGCTCGACGAGCTGAACAACACCCTCAAACCCTTCGGACTTTTCTTCGCTCCCGAAACCTCCACCTCCAACCGCTGTTGCGTCGGCGGTATGGTGGGCAACAACTCATGTGGCTCGCACTCACTGGTTTACGGCAGCACCCGCGACCATCTGCTCGAGGCCAAGGTGCTTCTCAGCGACGGCAGTAAGGCCGTTTTCTCGCCTCAGCGGGGCAAAGAGCTTCTTGCCAAAGTGCAAACCTCGGATTTCGAGCCTGTCACCCTCGAAGAGAAAATCTACCGTCAGCTGTGGCAGTGGTCGCAAGACGCTGAGCTGATGGACACTATCTGCACCGAGTTCCCCGACCCCTTGCTGCGCCGCCGCAACTGCGGTTATGCTTTGGATTTGGTACTCAACGATATAGCCGACGGCAACGCCAACCTCTGCAAGTTCTTGGCAGGCTCCGAAGGCACCCTCGCCTTTGCCTACGAGCTGAAACTCAACCTTGAGCCGCTTCCGCCCAAGCACAAAATGCTAGTCTGTGCGCATTGCGAAAAGCTTGAGGATGTCTTCAAGGCCAACCTCGTGGCTCTCAAGCACAGTCCCCGTGCGGTGGAGTTGATGGACAGCAACGTGCTGGAACTCAGCAAGTCGAACATCGAGCAGAGCAAAAACCGTTTCTTCGTGCAGGGCGATCCTGCTGCCATCCTCGTGGTGGAGCTAGCCGACGACGATGCCAAAACTCTGGAGGAGAGGGGAGATGCTGTAGCCAAAGCTCTGACGGACAGCGGTTTGGTGTATCATTGCTCGATGGTTTACGGCGACAACATCGCACGTGTGTGGGCGTTGCGCAAAGCTGCGTTGGGACTCCTCAACGGCATGAAAGGCAGTGCCAAACCGGTGTCGGTTATCGAGGACACCGCCGTGGTTCCCGAGCGTCTGCCCGACTATATGGCGGATTTCGGTGCCATGCTCAAACGTCTGAATCTCAGCTGTGTATATCACGCACATATAGGCACTGGCGAGTTGCACCTGCGTCCGGTGCTTAATCTTAAAGAACAGAAAGACAGAGAGTTGTTCCATACTGTGGCACACGAAACTGCCCTTCTGGTGAAGAAACATCGTGGATCCCTCAGCGGCGAGCACGGCGACGGCCGTCTGCGCGGCGAATTTATCCCGTTGATGTACGGTAAAGAGATTTACAACCTTTTTGTGGAACTGAAACGATGTTGGGACCCCGCCGACCGTTTCAACGCAGGCAAGATTGTGAACACTCCGCCGATGGACAGCCACTTGCGTTTCGACGAAAACCAGTCGTATCCCCACATCAGTACCTATTTCAATTTCGACGACGACAAAGGCCTTTTCTGCTCCATCGAGCAGTGCAACGGCAGCGGCGACTGCCGTCGCGACAAGCAGTTTGGCGGCACTTTGTGTCCCAGCTACAAGGCAGGGAAAACCGAGTTCTTCGCCACCCGTGCCCGCGCCAACATCCTTCGTGAGCTCCTATCGCGGCCGCAAAGCAAACGCATTTTCGACCAGCCCGAAATCAAGGAAATCCTCGACTACTGCCTCGCCTGCAAGGCCTGCAAAAGCGAGTGCCCCTCCAATGTGGACATGACACGCCTCAAGTCGGAGATTCTGCAACATTGCTACGATGTGCAGGGCACGCCGCTGCGCAGTTTCATGGTGGCGCGTATGGCAATGGTGCAACGTCTCGGCTCGCTGGTGCCCGACATCTACAACTTTTTCGCCAAAAACCGCTTCTCGTCGGCCATTCTGAAAAAGATACTGAAATTTGCCTCGCAGCGCGAGATCCCCTCGCTTTCGCGGAAAACGCTCCGCAGACTGGTGCGTAATATGCAGTCGCAAAACGCTGATTATCCGAATGGTACGGTGTATCTCTTTGCCGACGAGTTCACCAACTACATGGAGGCGGAACTCGGTGTTACATTTGTAAAACTGCTCAATGGGCTGGGATACAAGGTGTTGATACCCAAGCACAAAGAGAGTGGCAGGGCGGCCATCTCGAAAGGCGTGGTGAAGTTGGCCAAGAAATTCGCCCGGTATAACGTTGAAAATCTGTACGATATAATCACCGACGAAACGCCGCTTGTAGGCATAGAGCCCTCGTGCATACTCTCTTTCCGCGACGAATATCCCGACCTTGTGGAAAAAGAATGGAAGGAACGCGCCAAGGCTTTGGCACACAATGCGTTGCTTTTCGACGAGTTCATCGTAAGGGAGATGGAGAAAGGCAAAATCACCGCCCGGCAGTTCGACGGCAAAAGTCGCAAGATATATCTGCACGGACACTGCCACCAGAAAGCCCTTGTGGGCGTTGGGAAATCCGCCGAGATGCTTCGTTTGCCCTTTGGAAACGAGGTAACAGTAATTCCTTCAGGCTGTTGCGGTATGGCAGGCAGTTTCGGTTACGAAAAGGAACATTACGATTTCTCGCTTCGGGTGGGCGAGCAGGTGCTTTTCCCGACTGTACGTAAGGCTGTGGCCGAAAATGCGGAGGTAATTATCTCGGCGCCAGGCACTTCCTGCCGCGAGCAGATAAAGCACGGCACCGGCCGCACGGCTTATCACCCCATCGAAGTGATGTATTCGTGTCTGGCTGCCCATCAGTAGAGACGAAGGACTTGCCTTTCGACCTCTTGTTCCTTGGTTTTTTCCGAGACATCCACCGGATGTTTCTTCATCTCCTTCAGTGGGGGGTAGACTCCCCCTTTATCCCCCTCAGAGAGGTGAACCTTAGACAGTTCCCCCTTTTAAGGGGGGGTAGGGGGATTTTAAAGTATTTTTCTTTCAAGAGAAAAAAGAGAAACGAAGCAAAACACATGATACTAACTGGAACGCTACAATCGATATTTTAATCGGACACAAATATTTTCCGTTATTATATTCAATTTTTTTTCGTATTTTTGCATTGCAAAACAAAAACATAAAAAAATGAAAAAGATTTTATTTCCAAGTGTAATGCTAATTGCAATCGCTACTATTTTCTCCTGCCAGAACGAAACAGCACGTCGAAACAAAGAGAATATTGTAGGCAAATGGGTATACGAGAAAGGTCGCAGAGAATATAAGCAAGAAAATATAGTTAAGCTTCATGAATCGATGGATAAATTATATGGCAAAAGCGACACTTGTAGCTACCTGGATGAAATTCCAATATTCGAACCGGAAGAGTATTCTATGGAAGAACGCTTGGATACGCTTTATTTTTATTCAAATGGCAAATACCAAGAATTACAGGTCAATGATGAAGAGTTTGGTTGTTTCGTCTCGTTAAATGAGGGAACATACTCTATTGACGACAAAGTCATCACTATTAATTCAGATTTTGATAAATATGTTGATTCCATCATAGAACTTACACCGACAAAATTTGTTTATGTGCGTAATTATCTTTTTGAAAGATGCATATATACTATGAAAAAAGTCCAAAACGGTAAAACAGAAACCACCACCCCATGAAAAAACTCCTTTTAATCATTGCCGTACTCATTGCCTTTGTTGCCACGGCGGCGGCTCAAAAGGATGAATATATTGAAAGAGATGGCATCGGAATATCACTCGGCGGCCAGTGTTCCAACCATCCATCATCATTTTATTGGGCTGGGAAATCGTTGGTTGAAATAAGACTATCATCTGGAGAATCTAATTCTCCTGATTTTGGATTGAAATCATTTGAAATTTCTATTGGACCAAATTATTATTCTATAAGTTTTGCCCCTCTGTGGATAACAGGCGCTTTTCTGGGCGCGTCTATTGATTGTCATGGTGCCGAATGGGGAATTTTCGTGGGTTTCCTTTCCCAAGGACAGCTATATTACCCGATTGGAAAACATTTCGAGCTTACTGCCGGATGGAATTTGTTTAGACTTACAAAAATGAAAGACATCAGTAGCGCATGGTATCTAACGGGCAGTCTTAATGCGGGCATCAACTATTTTGCGACAAAAAATCTGTTTGTCAGTGCGTATTACGAGTTTAACCATACTTACAATCCGATGATAAAAACCCTTAACTGGTCGTTGGGCGGTCTGGGTGTGGACATCACAGAACAGCCCCGCGCCCTTATCGGACATACGTTGGGACTGCGTGTGGGGTGGATGCTGGATTTCTAATTGCTGTTGGTTGTGTACGTAGAGACGTTTCATGAAACGTCTTTACAGGGTGCGGAACGGCAAAAATGCCATTGTCGTGTGTCTTTTTTTTGTCTTTACACAATAATATATGCAATCGTTTGTTATTGTAACGAAAACAATTTTTTTGCAGTCGGCCGAAGTTGCCGGTTGTGAAGAAAAAAAACGTTGGACAAACGAAAAACTATATGCAAGCAATAATCTTGGCCGCCGAGATGCTTCGTTTGCCTGTCGGTAACGAGGTAAAGGTGATTCCCTCGGGCTGTTGCGGTATGGCCGGCAGTTTCGGTTACGAAAAGGAACATTACGATTTCTCGCTTCGGGTGGGCGAGCAGGTGCTTTTCCCGACTGTACGTAAGGCTGTGGCCGAAAATGCGGAGGTAATTATCTCGGCGCCAGGCACTTCCTGCCGCGAGCAGATAAAACACGGCACCGGTCGCACGGCCTACCATCCGATAGAAATAATGTACGGTGCGTTGAAAAAAGAGTAGGGGAGTTATTTCGCTATCACCACCCACAAAGTTTTGAATATCAGACCGATGTCTGTCAAAAGCGAGTGGTGGTTTACATATTCGATATATAGTTTTAGTTTTTCCTGCATTATCACGTTGATGTAGTATTCTTCGGGGTTTTCGGCGGTGGCCATCAGCTCGTTCTCGTTGCGGAATTTGATACTTGCTGGGTCAGTGATGCCGGGACGCACGCTTAGCACAACCATCTGTTCCTCAGTCCAATAGTCCACGTAGTGCCGCACTTCGGGACGCGGCCCCACAAAACTCATGTCGCCTTTCAGCACGTTGATAAGCTGGGGCAGCTCGTCGAGTTTGA
The DNA here is from genome assembly GCA_002309295.1 of Bacteroidales bacterium UBA1219. Taxonomy (GTDB): domain Bacteria; phylum Bacteroidota; class Bacteroidia; order Bacteroidales; family P3; genus UBA1219. Next base: position 99,873 of record DBXF01000061.1, read on the forward strand.
ACTTGCGGATGTAATAGCCGGAACGCGTTACACGCGGGTCGCGGCCGCCGATGGTTACAAGGCTGCCTTTGTCGCTGCCTACGCGCATGGAGCGGAATTTGAAGATGCGGAAATCGCAGTTGTGGCGACCCACACGCACCTGTCGGTAAAACACCGGCCCGCGGCTGTCAAGCTTTATCCAAACCGCCACCACAAGGAACAGCGGCGAAAGCACCACCAGCCCCAAAATACTGAAAAATATGTCGAACAAACGCTTCAATTTAATTTGTAATTAGTAGTTTGTAATTAGTAATTTTTTTTTCAATTCAACAACAAATCTCCGCAAGGTTCTGGGCTACGTAATTAGCTTGCTCGTCGGTGAGGAGGGTGTGGAGAGGGAGGGTTATCTCGTTGGAATACAGTTTGTAAGCGTTGGAGTAGTCGGCAATGTTGAAACCGAGGTTGCGGTAGGCGGTCATCATCGGCAGGGGTTTGTAGTGCACGTTGGTGGCAATGCCTTGCTCGGCCATGCGTGTGATGACGGCGTTGCGCTGCTCCACGTCCTTTCCGAGCAATCGTGTAAGGTACAGATGTCCGCTAGAAGCATGGTCATCGCTGTAGTGGTTGAGGACTTGTATATTGTTGTTTTTCAGAATATTGTCATAGATACCGATAATCTCCCTGCGACGTTGCAGAAGTGCGGGATAACGCTCCAGCTGTGCCAGTCCGATGGCCGCCATTATGTCGGTCATATTACATTTGTAAGCAGGATAAACGATGTCGTACTCCCACGCTCCGAGTTGCGTCTTGGCGAAAGCGTCCTTGCTCTGTCCGTGCAGCGAGTAGAGCATAAACTGCTTGTAAAGCCACTCGTTGTCGATACCCGCGATGTCGCGCCAAGTGAGGGCTCCCCCTTCGGCGGTGGTGAGGTTTTTAACGGCATGGAACGAGAAACTGGTGAAGTCGGCAATTTCGCCGCACATCTTACCGTTACGGCTTGCGCCGAAAGCGTGGGCAGCGTCGGCAAGGACGATAACCCTACCAAAAGCCGCCTGTAGGTCGTTTTTCGGTTGGAACAGATGCCGTTTGGCCTCCACGGCGGCGAGAATACGGTCGTAGTCGCACACGATGCCTGCCAAATCTATGGGCATAACTACCTTAGTACGAGGTGTTATGGCTTGCTCCAGCTTGTCGTAATCCATCTCGAAACAGTCGGCCTGTGTGTCCACAAACACGGGTTTGGCGCCAACGTGGCATATTACGCTCGCGGTGGCGGTGTAGGTGTAGGCCGAAGTAATCACCTCGTCGCCTTCGCCAACACCCAATATGCGCAGTATCAGCTCCATACACGCTGTGGCGGAGTTCAGGCACACGGCTTTCGAGGTGTGGCAGAGCTCGGCAATGCGGCGCTCGAAATCCTTGGTGCGCGGACCGGTGGTTATCCATCCCGAACGCAGTGCTTCGGCAACGGCATTTATCTCATTTTCAGTGATGTCCGGAGGTGAAAACGGTATTTTCATAATCGGTTGTTTTATGATTGCTTGTGCAGTATTTTTTTGAAAACGAATCCTCGTAACGAATTTGGTATTATCGCTACAACGAATTGTATTACAATGGTATAAGCGTAGTCCCACCACGAGATGAACCCCGTTTGGTAAATCACCCGGCGGGCTTTCCGGTACTTCTTGAAATAGGCCATCCCGCCGCGTCGCTCGTACATGTCCTTGCCTATGCGCACCAGCACGAGGTAGTCGTCGATGTTCATTGCCGTGGCGCCCGTTTTGAACATGTTGGCCCACAACAGGGTGTCCTCCATTAGCGGACAATGTTGGTAGTTGCCGGCTTTCAGCACCGCCGATTTGCGGAACATCACGGAGACGTGGTTGAAAGCGTCGCGACGGCGTTGGTAACGCTTGCAGCCGTCGTTGGTGAGCGGCACTCGCCTTTCGGCAACGATGTGGTCGGGAGTTTCTTCGAATTCTTTGATGTGCGAGCCACAGATGTCGATGCCCGGATTTTTCTCAAATTCAGCCAGTTGGCGTTCGAAACGTGTAGGAACGGAGATGTCATCGGTGTCCATACGTGCCACTAACTCATTGGAACAGTGGTTGATACCTTCTTGCAAGGCAAGTCCCAGCCCTCGGTTTTCGGACAGCGGCACACGTTTAAGCTCGGGGTGGCTGTTGCCGTAATCGTCGAGCAGGGCGTAGAGCTCATCGGTTAAAGGACCGTCCTCCACAAGCACAACCTCGGCGGGGACGGCAGTTTGGTCGAAAACGCTGTCCAGCGCCTGCCGCAGAAACTCGGGGCTCTCTTTTCGGTAAACCGACATCAGGACGGAAAAAGGTGTGCTGCTCATAGTTTCAAAGTCCTTTCTTTTAGTAAGTTACGGTATTGCTCCAAACTTAGTTTAGACACATTCTGCCACGAAAATTCTTCGGCGGCAGCCATTGCGTTGAGCCTCAGCTGTTTGCCGTTGCTTTCGTAATCCGCCACAGCTTTTCGGATGGTGTCGGCGATGCTCTGTGCAGATAGTTGACACACCCAGCCGCAGCGCTTATCTGTCACTAAATCAGCCATATTGGTCTGCGGAGTTACGATGCATGGCAGTCCGTAGGCAAGTCCTTCGAGGATGGAGACGGGCATCCCTTCCGACCGCGAGGGCAGTATCATCATTTCGGCGTCGGACAGGACTTTTTCCTTGTCGTTGCCCGAAACGTAGCCGCAGTATTTCGCAAAATCGCCGTACTGCTCGAAAACACGGTAGGTATCGTCGTAGGTGTAGCCGTAGAAACGGAACTGCACCTTGTCCGAAAGCTCGTCCTTCAGCTGCGCTATGGCCTGTTCGAGCAAATCGAGACCTTTGCCGTGGAACTCAATCCGCGACAGGAAAAGGATAGTGAAAGGGGTAGTTGGTTGGCGTTCAGTAACTTGTGTTGGCAACGAAATGCCGTTCGGGATAATCAGGTAACGCGGATTCGTGCGTTTGGCGATGGAGTTGCGAATCTCGCCTTCGGTAAGGTAAACCACACGTTGTGCGTTGCGTATCACGTAGTTGAACATCAATATACGTGCCACTTTTTTCTTCAGCCAATGCCGTTTGTTGGTGATTTTCGAAGTACCTCCGTGGAAGGTGAGGATATAAGGTATTTGTCTGTTTTTCAAACTTTTGGCAACCATAGGCATCTCCAGCCAGTACATGTCGTGTACGTGTGCGATGTCGGGTTGGAAGGTGTCGAGGATTTCGAGGAAACTCTTTCGGCTGTCGAAAGCCACGTAATCGCTGTCGGCAACGGAGCTGTTGCGCGAAGCCGACGCCACCTTTACCTCGGCACCCGCCTCGCGTTGCGCCTGTGCCAGCGACAGCACCGCCTCGATGACGCCGTTGCGTTTGTTCTTGCTGCCGAAATGCAGCACATGCAGTATTTTGAGTCTCTCGTTCATCGTGCGGATTGGATTTTGTGTTTAATTGACGAAAGTATCGGTATTATGCGCAGCCACGAGCAGAGGTAGTGCAGCCGCACTCCCAGAGGGAGCCTGAAATCGAACAGTATGCTGCCTTTGATTGTTGCTACCTGCTGTCGCCAAAGCCTGTAGTAACGGCGTTTCCCGAGCAGCGGCGTAAGCGGACGGCAGGCCAGCAGTCGCAGCGACTTCAGTTCGGCGCTGTACTCGACGGCGGCGTTGTTTTCGGCAAAGAACCGGCACACCACATCGGCGTTTTGGTTCATATAACGGAAATTGCGTTCGATGTTCTCCGCCGACGGGTTGTTGGAAATGGAACTTTCGTTGATAAAATAGTGATACAAAGGCTTTTGTAGTAATACAACCGAAGTGGAAGCGTTATACAAAAACTGTATGTTGAGGGCCAAGTCTTCGCCCATATTTCCTGTCGGATAAACGATATTTTCCTGAAGCACAGTGCGTTTGTACAAAGCTCCCCACAGACTGCCGTTCTCCTGTCCCATCATCATGCGTTTCATCAGTGCCTTGGGCGATTGCTCGAAATGGCGGAACCGCTGACGTGGAGTGGCTTTCTGCCCGTTGTCGGTGAAATAGTCGCAATACACGATGTCGCAATCGGACTCTTCGGCTGCAGCCAACAAATCTTCGAGCAGGGTGGGTTCGGCCCAGTCGTCGCTGTCGCAGAAAGCTATGTAATTGCTTGTGGCTGATTGAATTCCGTGTTTCCGTACCTCGGCCTGTCCGCTGTTCTGTGGCATCCGCTCGATGCGGACTTGCCATTGTTTTTCGGCAATGACGTCGCCGTGCCGTTCTATCTCCTCTTGTAGGATGGCCATCGAGCGGTCGGGCGTACAGTCGTCGATAAAGATAAACTCCAGCTGGTCGAGCGTCTGGGCAAAGAGGCTCCGCGCGCAACGCGCCATGTATTTCTCAACGCCGTAAACAGGCACTATCACTGATATTTTCATACTTGTTTGCGTTTGAAAAATGACAATACTTTTTGTGTTGCGGGCAGCGAAACCACAAACTCACGCTCCTTGTGGTTGATGCCGATAAAGAACGACGCCACACCGACCATCGCCACGGACAAGGCTCCCGTTGCCAGAAGGCGCAGCCAGCCGTCCTCCATCAGAGTGGCGGTCCAAACGGGCAGAGGCACGGCAATTATCGTCACCACAAGCATTTTCAGCACCACGTCGGTGATGTATCGCCGCAGCGAAAGGTTTATCAGTCGTCGCATATAGATTGTTCGCGCCACAGCGCAGATCACGTTGAGCGCAGCCCAGAGATACAATGTCAGTTCGGGAGTGCCGCCCCACAAAAGGGCGAGGTAGGTGGCGGGGATTGCCAGAATCTTTATCGAGGCAATCATTATCTGGTGCACACGCAGCTTACCGGTGGCGTGGACGGCCGTCACCAACGGCATCTGGAACACGTCGAAGATGGTGTAAGCCACTATTGCAAGCACGAAAGCCTCGGTGCCGGCGGGGTATTCGCCAAGCCATATCTCCAAGATAAACTGCAAGTTAAGCAAAATCGGCAGACTGATCATCAAAAAGAGGTAGTAGTAAATCTTTGATGTTGAATAGATTAGCTGCATGAAATAACTGTTGTCGCCGGCGGCGTACGACTTGATTATCTGCGGACGGAAGGCCTGCGAGAAGGAATCGACAAATACGTTGAACAGCGTAATCACCTGATTGGCAATGCCCATGGCGGCGTTGGCCACAGCCGTTGAAAACCAGTTGAAGAAAATGTTTCGGCTCGACACCGTCATGCCGTCGGCGCCGTTCACCAGCATGCTGTAGCCGGAGTAGGAGAGGAACTGCTTTATCATCTTGCCGTCCCAGAAACGGATGTAGCGGGTGTCGGCAAACACACGGCGGTTGTAGACCACATACACGGCCAGCACCACCAGCGACACCACGAAAAGTATTCCCGAATAGAGTATCAGCTTGTCGAAAGTGCTGTGTATCATCAAGATAATCAAAAGCAACTTCAGAGCCGCCTCGCCCATCGAGGTCCAAGCGTAGAAACTCATCTTTTCGTGGGCTATGACGTTGGAGTGCAACGGCACTTTCATTATCGAAGCACAGAAAAGCAGCACCGAGAACTGGAAACACCAGTTGGCGGCCACCACACGGTCGGGAGGTATCACCACACGGTGGTTGAGGAACCATAGTCCGCCCGTTTCCATTATCACCAGCATCGCCACGGCCAGAATAGCATGGGTGTTCACCGCCATGGCGTAGGTCTGACGTATCTTTTCGGCGTTGCCGGCCCCCAGCTCGTAGGTGATGTAGCGCGAGGTGGCGTTGGTGAGGGCTATGTTGAGGAACGTGAAAAACCACACCACGCTGCCTACTACGTTGTACAGCCCGTAGTCGTTGATACCCAGCATCTGAAGCACCACACGCGAGGTATAGAGACTTATCACCAGCACCACGCCCATCCTCAGAAAGAGGAACAGTGTGTTTTTCAAAGCTCGTGATGCATCTTGCTGGGACATAGCTGTTGGTGTTTATAAAACCAGATGTTCGCCTTTCGCGATGCGCTCTTTCGTCTGCTCGAGGGTGAGGCCTTCGCGGAGATTCATGTAATACCGCACGTTGCCGTGGGTGGCGTTCTGCTGTTTTGCAGGCGGCGGAGTGCGCCAGTCGCCGTAGAGCGAGGTCAGGTATTCGTCGTAATTGGCGGGGACCACCATCTCGGTGTCCTCGAAAGGCACTGCGATGAGATTTTCGAACCATTCGGTACGGAAAACGGCTTTTATTCCCGAAGGTATGTACACGCATTTTTCGCCCGATTGCCCGATTTTGGAATTGACGAAATCGTTGTACTCTTTCAAACGTCGCTCGGCCTTGGCCTTGGAGCGGTTGAACGGCGACATCAGTATGCGGTAGGCCGAACCTAACTCACGGTGTGCCAGATGTTTGAACAGGTCGCTGATGCCTTCGTTGGCGGTGATGCAGGGCTGGTAGCGGTAGAAAAGTTTGCGGGCACGTTTGCGCATCGCCTCCAACTCGCTGTCGCTCAACGAGAAACTGTCGAGGGGGAAAATGTCGATGTAGTTGCCGAGCACGTAAGGCAGCTGTTTCAGCTCCCAGATGGTGGTGTTGAGGTCCACAATTTTGGCAAAGGGCAGATAGTAACCCGGGTCGTTGAGGGAGACGACGTCGTAGCCGTCCTTGCGCATCTCGTCACGCAACGTCAGAAGTTTTTCGTAGTCAGCACGTTGCATGTGTATATCGAGGTCGTCGTCCCAAGGGATGAAACCCTTGTGGCGTGCCGCGCCTATCACCGTGCCGTAGGCTCCGCAGTACCCGATGCCGTGCTTTTCAAAGAAAGCCACCGAGTATTTGAAGGTCTTCATCAGGTTCTGCTTGATAATATCCAGTTGGTCGTTGTTCATCATGCCAATGTGTTAAATCCAAAATTTGGAGGTCTCGCGTTCTATATTGATTTCCATGCAGTTGTCCTTGAGTCTGTCGAAAATCCGTGCGGCGAAGACGGCGTCGTGCAACCCCAAGCCGATGTTGTAGCTGAGGATGCGTTCGTCCGAAGTCTCGCGGCCGGGGGTGTCGCCGTGCAGCACCTCACAAATCTCGGCGTAGCGATGGAATTTGTCGAAATAGCGGAACTCGTGCAGATGGCCGGTGTCGTCGCCGAAAACTTTGTCGAAAAAGAGGTCGCAGTTTTGGAAACCCTTGGTGTGGACGGGAATCACGAGGCATCCGGGGCGGAAAAGGGAGTCGTCGGGACAGAGGATGTCGTTGGTGTTGGTTATGCAGCTGATAATCACGTCGCTGGAGGCAACGATGTCCTCAATTTTGTCGCAGACGCTGAATTCTACGTTTTTGTAATTGCCGAAACGTTCCATGAACAGCTCGGCTTGGTCTTTGTATCGCAACAATTTGACTTTGTGCATCTTGTCGGGCTCCGACTCCAGCAGGCACAGCATGGTGGCACGTCCGGTGTTGCCCAAGCCCAGAATCCCGTATTGGCAGCTGTCGTTTTTGCGGAAAGTCTGTGCCGCAAGGGTGGCCACGGCTCCGGTGCGCATGGTGGTAATCCAGTCGGCATCCATCATGGCAAGCAGCTCGCCGGTGGCGGAGTTGTAGAGCAGCAGGTCGCTCCCCAGCGAAGGGGTGGCACCGGCAATGCGGTGTACAATCTTGACACTGAATAAGTTATTTTCCGCAGGAAGGATGCAGGGCATGGTGTTGAAAAAATCGTTGCCTTGCGGATGAAGGCTGATTTTCGGCGGCAGCCGGGCGTCGCGTTTCATCAGAAAACTCTCGCGAACCCATTTCACGCACTCCGCTGGGGGGATGCCAAGCTCTTTTATCTGTTTTTGCGATACTATTTTCATCGACTTACAAACTTTTCAAAACTTCGGTTAGATAATGGTTGTCGCGGCGGTCGCGGACGGCCAGACGTATGTAGTTGCCGCCGCTGAGGACTTTCTTGCCGTCGCAGTCCTTTATCAAAATATTGTGTTTCAGCAGTTTCAACGCCAGCTCGTGCGAGGTGAAACGCTCCTTGACACGGCAGAGGAAGTAGTTGGCCTGACTGGGGAACACTTCGAGATACGGCACTTCGCGCAACTCGGCGAGGAATAGCTCGCGTTCTTTCCTAAACTCCTTACAACCAGCGACATATTCCTTTTGATACTTTTCGTAAATCTGCATGTAGAATTCGCCGAAGGAGTTGATATTCCAAATCGCCACCTCTTTTTTGAGTCTGGCGATGAGTTCGGTGTCGCCCGAAGCGAGGATGCCCAGCCTCAGGCCCGGCACGCCGTAGCTCTTGCTGATGCTTTTCACCACCACCAAGTGCGGATTTTGCGAGAGCAATTCGTTGTCCAACAACGAAATACGTCCGTCGGCGGAGACGAAGTCGGCAAACGACTCGTCAACCACAAAACGTATGCCGCG
>DBXF01000061.1:108284-118298 GCA_002309295.1 Bacteroidales bacterium UBA1219
AGTTGCCCGAAGGGTTGTCGGGATTGATAAGTAGCAGAGTGTCAATGTCTTTATCGGCAAAGAAATCGGCAATTTCGTGTGCCGTGTAGCGGAAACTGGGCTTTTGCGGAACGAACTGCACCACCTTGTCATGACTCAGACGGTTGGGGTATTCGTCGAAAGTGGGGAGTATGTTGCCGAGTTTCCCGGTCCAGTTCTCCATCAGCGCTTTGATAAGCTCGGCGGCGCCGTTGCCCACCACGATGAAGTCCTGCTTAACGCCGAAGTTCTTGGCTGCCAGCAGCGAGTTCACGCGCATCCCCGAAGGGTATTCGCGCATCAGCGTCTCGAAACTGGCTTTTATCTCGTCGATCATCCGCTGTGGCGGGAAATAGGGGTTCACCAGATAGCAGAAGTCGAGCATCTGCGGGTAGCGCCAGTATCCGCCGTAGCGCGACGAGATGGCGCGGTAGTGCTCGTCGTCGGAGGGGGCGAACATTCCCGAAGCTATGTCGAGATCCTGCACGTCGTCGATCTCGTACCACGACTCGCCTTGGAGCGGCAGTGCCTTGATGGGGGCGTTGTAGAGGTGCAGAATCACGCGCAGCACCTGCTCGTAATATTCGTTGTTGCCCAGCGCCGTGCTGTAGGCGGTAAGGAACGGCACGTAGTATTTGGTGGAGAACTCGCGGCTGAACTTGTAGATATTCACCGTTTTATAGTAGTTCTTGATGTCCTCGAAACGGAAATGGTCCTTGTCGATGAAGTTGGTGATGCGGCTGTCGTCGTCGATAGTCACCACGGTGCCGTCCATCCAGCTCTCGTATTTGTCCACAAGGGCGATGTTGGGGCTGGGGTCGGCCACCAGTTTCTGCACCACCGAAGGCTCGTAGATGAGGTCGCTCTCCAGCAGCAGGGTGTCCTCGGCCAGCATGCGGTCTTTGGCAAGGAAAAGGGAGTATATGTTGTTGGTTTTGTCGTAGATAGGGTTGTCCACGTACTCCACGGGGGTGCCTTTATAGCTGTCGCCCACGTACTTACGCACGTTGTCGCCTTTGTAGCCCACCACCAGCACCACACGGCTCACGCCGACGTTGTGCAGTATCTCCAGTGTGCGGTCGATAAGGCGTATGCCGTTCACCTCCAGCATACATTTGGTGTTGTTCTGGGTGTATTCCCCGAGCCGCTTTCCCATGCCTGCGGCAAGAATTATTGCTTGCATCCTTTACAGATTTTGAGTTGCGATTTATTCCCCGTGCTTTCGCGACAGGCCGAAGCCCTTCGCAAGTAGCACAAATCTGCAAAGATACGAAAAAATAACGGAGTTGCCAAATAAAAAAACGCAAGGCGGTACATTATATATTTATAAGCAATTGTATTTTGCAGATTGTCAATGGTTTGTGTGGCGGCTCCGACTTCGGTACAATCTTTCTGACAAGGCTTCTGTCCGATATCTGCAAAGGAAAGCCGCAGGGCGGTTTGTAAGATTTTTTCGTTTCTAACAATAAAAAGTGCCGTTTGTCAGTTATCCGAAATGAAAAATAAACGACAAATTCACAAAGTTATGAAAAGGATATTTCTTTTATTGTTTGCAGGCCTGAGCCTGATAGCACAAGGATGTAACACACAGTCTTCCGACGGGCAGGGCACCGCCGCCAAGTCCGACGAGTCGCCGCGCCTCACCCTCACCGATTTCACCGACGTGGCCGCCGCCACCATCGACGGGGTGGTGCATATAAAAACCGAGATGAAACAGCTCACCCCCATGTACCAGTCGTTTTTCGGACTGCTGATACCGCAAGGTGTTCAGGAACAGGTGTATAGCGCCTTCGGTTCGGGAGTCATCATCTCCGACGACGGCTACATACTCACCAACAACCACGTGGTGCAGGACGCCGAGCGTATCACCGTTACCCTCAACGACCGCCGTCAGCTCTCCGCCAAACTCATCGGTGCCGACCCAGCTACCGACCTCGCTTTGATAAAGATAGAAGCCTCAGGACTCACTTTCATACCTTTCGGCAACAGCGACGAGGCCAAGATAGGGGAGCCCGTGCTGGCCATCGGCAACCCGTTTAACCTCACCTCCACCGTCACTTCGGGCATCATCAGCGCCAAGGCGCGCAACGTGAATATCATCGAAAACACCCGCGGGGTGGAGAGTCCCATCGAGTCGTTCATACAGACCGACGCCGCGGTGAACTCCGGCAACAGCGGAGGAGCGCTTGTCAACGGCAAGGCCGAGCTGATAGGCGTGGTTACCGCCATTGCCTCCGGCAACGGCTTTTACACCGGCTATTCCTTCGCCATCCCGTCGAACCTCGCCAACAAGGTGGTGGGCGACCTCAAGCAGTACGGCTACGTGCAACGCGCCTACCTCGGAGTGCAGGTTACCGAGGTCACGCCCGACATCGCCAAAGAGACAGGCTCTAAGGAGCTGAAAGGTCTGTATATCACAAGGATAACCCCCGATTTCTCGGCCTACAACGCCGGCATACGTCAGGGCGACATTATCAGGAAACTGAACAGCACCGAAATCAACAGCTACGCCGAGCTGATGGAGGAGATGGGGCGTCACAGTCCCGGCGACAAAATCGACGTACAGTACGAGCGTGGCGGAAAAACCAACACCGTCAAGGTGACGCTGCTCAACAGCCAGGGAAATACGCAGATTATTAGGAATTAGTTGTCAGTTGTCAGAAGATAGCCCCGAAGGGGTGAAGAAAAATTCTGTGAATGTTTCGATAGCGACCAACGGGAGCGGAGAAAAGAGCCCTGAAAGGGCGACAGAATGCAGGCGGGGGCGTAGCCCCCGTATAAAGAACAACCACAACCAATGAGCCCTGAAGGGGCGACAGATTTTTTTTATTAATAGTTCGCAGTTCAACAATTCAACATCTTCACATCTTCACGTCTTCACACCTTAACGCCTTAACTTTATCCTAATCACTGAAAAAAACTTTTCACTTTTCACTAAAAAAATCGTATCTTTGCACCAAATTTTTTTAAAGAAAAAACAATGCAAAAACGTCGAATACTCTATGTGAATCAGGAAATTAGTCCCTTTTCTCCTGAAACTGTAATATCGAAATTTGCACACGACCTGCCCGAATTTACCCAGTCATACAAAGACAGTGTAACCCGTGAAAGTAAGGAAATCCGTACTTTTATGCCTCGTTACAACTATGTGCATGAAATCAAAAACCAACTGCACGAGGTTATACGTCTCTCTGGTATGAATTTGATAATCAATACCATCGACCATAATCTGATTATTAAGGTCGGTGCCATGCCGAATTCCAAGACTCAGGTGTATTTTGTGGACAACGACGAGTATTTCGCCGAACGTCTGCCCCTGCGCGACGAGAACGGCGTGTTCCATCCCGACAACGACGAACGCATGATGTTCTTCAACCGCGGCAGCATGGAGGCCGTGCGCAAGCTGGCTTGGAAACCCAACCTTATCCACACCAACGGTTGGTTCGGCTCCATGATTCCTTTCTACCTGCGACGTTTCAACAAAGAGGACGATTTCTTTATGGGTACCAAAGTGGTGGTGTCGCTCTTTGGCGAGGACGCTTTTCCCGAACTGCTTTCCGATATGATGGACAAAAAACTGCGCCACGAAGGTGCCACCGCCAAAGACCGTTTGCTCTACGGCGGCCGCGACTACATCTCCGTTATGAAAACCGCCATCACCTACGCTCACGGCATAGTGATAGCTTCGCCCAACGTGAACAAAGAGCTTGTGGATTACGCCAAGTCGATAAAGAAAAACGTGATGGACTACAACCCCAACACCGAGGAATTCTTCACCCAAATCAATAAATTTTACGACACCCTGATAGGAAATAGCCGTAAATAATACTATTTGCCGACAAACTACGTTATACCTAAATATTTCGGATAACATCGTTTTACAATGAATAAAACAAAATCATCTATAAAAGTGCTCGTTTGCAGCGGTATAGCCCTGCTGATGGGCTTGTGCGCTTTCACGGCCTGCACTCACGAGGACACCGATATGGGGCTTAACCTCAACGACCCCGCGGCTTTGTACAATGGCACTTTGTGCGACACCCTTACGGTAACGGCCTACACCTGCCGCGAGGACTCCATGACCACTTCCAACTACCAGAACGGAGTGATAGGTGTGCTGCAGAACAACGTTTTCGGAAAAACCGAGGCTGTGATGTACACCCAGGCCGCACTCTCCACCACCGGCGGCATCAGCTTCGAGAGCGACATCATCGACTCCGTGGTGCTTAGCCTTGCCATTACCGACTTTTTCAGCACCGACGCCAAGGACTCCAACTATGTTTATACCGCACGTATGCGTGTAATACCCCTCGCCGACCCGATGTACGTCGATTCCACCTACTACGCCTGCTCCGATATCCAGTGCCTGCGTATGGTGTATTTCGACAGCGTGTTGCGTATAGGCGTTTCCGACACTGCTGTGCATCTCAAACTCAACTCCTCCATAAGGTCGATATTCGAAAACAAAGTGTATGCCAACAACGAGGATTTCCAGACAGCCCTCCGCGGATTTAAAATTGTTCTTGAGCCCGAAGGTGCCGATGCCGACAATATGATGATGACTGTCAACTACGCCGCAGCGTACACAGGACTTACAGTGCATTTCCACTCCAACAACGACACCCTGCCTCTCGATTACTCATTTGTGTTCACAGGCACTTCGGCAGCGCATTTCAACGGCTATCGCCACACTAATTACGCCTCGCCGCTGTCGGCGTTCAATACCAATGTCAAAGATTCCGTGTCCGGTACTCAAAAACTCTATCTGCAGCCCCTTGGCGGCACTTTCGTGAAAATGCGTTTCCCCACTTTGAAACAATGGTCGGCACAGCACCCCAACGCTGTTGTGCACCACGCACAGATAATATTGCCCGTAGCCGATGAAACTTCGGCTCTAGGCGAGAAGGCTTCGCGTGTGCTTTGCTACAAATACCAGTCCAACGGCAAAGTAACGCTCATACCCGATATGATGGACGCCCTGCTCAACGGAGGTTTCGACGGCAATTACGACAAAGACAAGAAACAGTACCGCATGCGCGTGTCGCGACAGATACAGCAGGCAGTGTCATTCCCTGCAAACGACTACGGACTTGCCGTATATATCGACGCTCGTCGTATTTCTGCAAAGCAGGTGATACTCTTCGGCACCGACAAGACCCTTGCAAAACACGTAAAATTAGAAATCATTTATTCCGAAACAAAATAAAACCGTTGCCATTATGAAACAACTTGTTATCGCATTATCGCTGATTGCCTTTGTAGCAACCGCTTCAGCACAGAAATTCGTGAAATATTACGATGAGGAGAAAAACCATAAATCCGTTGAAGGCCAATATTCTGGAAAAACCAAAGTAGGGGAGTGGACCCTCTATCATCCCAACGGAAAAATCTATCAGACAGGCTCTTACGACAATAAAGGCGATAAAGTGGGCACTTGGATGACCTACTACGACGATGGCAGCAAATGCGCCGAAGAATCGTTTGCCAACGGCACCAGCCGCGAATGGCACCGCAACGGCAAGCTGAAAAGCGAAGTTCCCGTGACCGACGGCGAGAAAAACGGCACCTATAAATCGTGGTACGAAAACGGCAAACAGAAAGACGAAATTCCTTTTGTGAACGGAAGCAAAGAAGGTCCCACCAAAGAATGGCACAGCAACGGCAAACTGAAATTCGAAGGCGAATACAAGGACAACGAACTCAACTGCTATGGCAAATGGTACACCGAACGCGGACAGAAGGACATGGAAGGCAAGCTGGTTGAAGGTCTGCAGGAAGGCGAATGGCTTTTCTACTACCGCACCAACGGCAAACTAGGCATCCGCGGCAACTACAGCGGTGGCGTGGAAAACGGTCACTGGATTTACTACTACGAGACAGGCGAGAAATGGCGCGAAGGCCAGTATCAGGACGGCCTGCGCCAAGGCACTTGGACAACCTACTACGAAAACGGCAAAAAACTCCACGAAGGTAAATACGTTGACGGCCTCGAAGAAGGCAAATGGGTGGCTTGGCAACAGAACGGCAGCGTGGACTATCAAGGCACGTTCAGTCAGGGACTTAAAAACGGCGAGTGGACTGGTTACTACCCCAACGGCAAAACTCGTTACATTATTAATTACCGCAAGGACAAAAAACACGGCCACGAGACCAAATATTTCGAAAACGGACGCCTCAACTCCGAATGCGACTACAGCGACGGCCTCGAAGACGGCACTTGGAAGAAATACGACGCCACCACAGGCAAACTGCAGGAGACAGGCTCTTTCTCCGAAGGTCAGAAAAGCGGCAAATGGACTTTCTACAACAATCTCGGCGGCATAGCCCGCGAGCAGTCGTTCACCAACGGTCTGCCCGACGGTGCCGTTACCGAATACCACCCCAACGGCAAGAAATCCGCTGTTGGACAGTACAAGGATGTTAACGGCGTTTCGCTGCGCGTGGGCACTTGGACATACTACGACCAGTACGGCGACGAGACCATGACCATGAAATTCGAGGACGGCTACATGGTGTCCAAGGACGTTAAGAAAAAGACTCCCCAGGAGCAACAGCAGAAAAGAAACAAGGACGGTTTCAAAGCTATCAAACGATGAGCCTTTGGGGCGACACCACCATACTGCTGGCCTCCAAATCGCCTCGCCGCAGACAGTTGGTGCAGATGCTTGGAGTACCTTTCAAAACTATAGATATTTCCGTTGACGAGACGCTCGACCATCCCGTCGAGGCTGCCCTTGTGGCACAAAGTCTGGCCGCCCTGAAAGCCGACGGCTACGACAAACCTCTGTCGCCCAACGAGATACTCCTTACCGCCGACACCACCGTGGTACTCAACAATGCCGTGCTCGGCAAGCCCCGCAGCCGCGAGGAAGCCTTTGCCATGCTTTCGGCTCTTTCTGGACATACCCACGAGGTTTATACCGGCGTCTGCCTGAAAACCAACCGAACCAAAAAGGTGTTTTCGGAATGCACAAAAGTCGTTTTTCGTACCTTGTCCGACGAGGCAATAAATTATTACATAGATAATTACAACTGCATGGACAAGGCCGGCGCCTACGGCATTCAGGAATGGATAGGATTGTACGGCGTGGAAAGTATCGAAGGCTGCTACTACAACGTCATGGGCCTTCCCGTTGCAAGGATTTGCAGGGAAATTTCGGAATTAGGATTTCGGAATTAGGAATGGGAGAAGTTGTTAAACATTATTGGCAATTGATTATGAGGAAGAAAGAAGAGACGCTTATCAAAGATTTGATAAATAAGTACAAGGCTGAATTTCTGAATGTAAGCCTTGATGGGCCCAAAAAAGAAGGTGAAAGAGCCGATGAGTTGTATAAGTGGGTTCTTATAACCTCTTGCAAGGACAAGTCGGTTATTGAAGTAATTTCCGCCTTAAAAGAGACTAATGTTGTTGATATTCAGCGAGTAAAACCTGTTATTTCAGATTTGTTGAGTAACAATTCCGAGAAATTGGCACATGTTTTTGAACTATTGACAGATGAGGACAAAGATTTGTACAAAAGATTGGCCAACTTTAAAATAGAAATGGCCGATTTGTGTGGTGAGAGATATAAAGTAAAAGCCAATGACGAGCGGACCGCAGCTGCATTTTTGGCGTGCTTTAATCCTCAGAAATACACTTTCTACAAAGACGAGATTTATCAAAATTACTGTAAGTATATTGGCGAGCAACCCAAAAATGCAGGGGAAAAGTACCCGCATTATCTTGAATTGCTGCAGCCCCTGGTGCAAGTAATAAAGAAAGATAAAGAATTGACTGACAAATATGAGAAAGAGACAAAAGGTTTAACACAAAGCGATATACTTATCGCTCAAAATATACTTTGGCAAATGAAAGATATAATGAAAGAAAAAAATGAAGATGGTATAAATTTCTGGTCTGGAGGAATTAAATGGAATGGCTCGGAAACAGATAAATTGGAGGATTTTAATAAAAGTGGCTTTTGGCAAATAGGCTGGGACAAAAATAGTGATGCAAAAGGAGCCAAACAGGCTTGGAGTAACATATTGCAAGTGAAAAAAGGAGATTATATGGCATTTCATGGATATGGTGGTAGAAATGACTTGATAATATATCAAATATCACGAGTGATTGGTAAAGATGAAGAACGGGGATTACTTTATTTTGAAAAGATAAGTAGTAAAGATGAAGAATTGTATAGTGGCAAAGCACCCAAAATGAGTGCTGGCAATTGGTTTGGCACACTATTCCCTATATTAGGAGATGAAGCAATTAAAACAATCTTTGGAAAGATTTTAAACAAATTAGAAGAAATGAAAAGACGACAAATAGAAGAAATTGAAAAATACACCAATATTCTCTCTCTCAAGAAAAACATAATTCTTCAGGGAGCGCCAGGAACTGGAAAAACTTACAATACGGCTGCTTTGGCATTTGCGATATGTGATGTTAAGGATGTGGATTTTGATGACCATGAGGCAGTTATGGAACGTTATGAGAAAATGTTGTTCAATGAACGCTCAAATCCAACTGGTCAAATAGGATTCTGTACTTTCCACCAAAGTATGGATTATGAAGATTTTGTAGAAGGAATAAAGCCAGATACGGATAACGGAACAATTTCTTACGATGTTGAGCCTGGTCTTTTCAAACGAATATCTGAAAAAGCAAAAGAAAATAAAGAAGATAGTGAAAAAACGATAGAACAAGTGAATATTGAATTGAAAACTAGAGAAGTTTTCGATGATTATTGTCAAAATATCCTATTGCAATTAAGCGAAAAAGATTCTGTTGAATTATATTCAAAAAGTGAACTAAAAATACGTAAGATTAATTTAAAAAAGGATGGGACTCCTCTGTCTATACAGTTATCAAAAGTTGATGGAGGAGCACCACAGAATCTGACTTGGGAAATGGTTTCTCGAGATTATAATGATTTTAAATCTGGAAAAATCAAGAGTTTTGAAGATGTAAAACCTCGATATGAGAGTAAATCAAGAACACATGGTAATGCACGTTATTATTTTGAACTGTACAAGAAACTTGCAGCATTTGAAAAAGAAAATAAAACAGACAATGTTGTTGTCGAAAAAGTAGCACTCCAAAACTACGTCCTTATCATCGACGAGATAAACCGTGGCAATGTGTCAAAGATTTTTGGCGAACTTATAACCCTGCTCGAGGCTGACAAGCGTATTGGCGGCGACCATCCTATTAAAGTAACCTTGCCATATTCCAAAGAGGAATTCGGTGTCCCTTCAAATCTTTACATCATAGGTACCATGAATACTACCGACCGCAGCGTGGGCAATATCGACTATGCCGTGCGTCGCCGCTTCGCCTTTGTAACATTGGAGTCGAAACGAGAAATAGTGGCCGAGAAATGCGGCGAAGACAGCAATGCCGTTCAGTTGTTCGATGCTGTGAAAAAATTTTTGCAAAGCAACAAAGCCGACATGGACTTTGAAGATTTGATGGTGGGGCACAGCTATTTTATGGCCAAGGACGAAAACGAATTGTCCATTAAATGGCGTTATGAGATACTTCCATTGCTCAACGAATACATAAAAGACGGTATTGTTAATTACAACGGTTTGATTGCGTGGAATACAGCCATTGAAGATTTTATTAATCAATGGCAATCGGATACCACCTTAAAAGCACAAGCAGATACACCAAACCAAGATTAATTGCCATGCCGCTACATGAAAGAAAATCTCCGCGTGCCAAATGGCATGATTACAATGGTGCGGAATATTTTATAACCATCTGTACACAAAATCGCGAACATTATTTTGGTGATATACAGGATGACAGGATGTTCTTGACACCGATTGGTGAATATGCCACATTGTGTATCAAAAAAATCGGCGAAATATATTCCGATGCCGATGTCCCGTTGTTTGTTGTTATGCCAAACCATATACACATGATAATAGATGTGATAAAAAATGCGCATTGCGACGAAACGGTAGGGCTGCCGCATTGCGACGAAATGGTAGGGCTGCCGCATT
>DBXF01000061.1:118311-127823 GCA_002309295.1 Bacteroidales bacterium UBA1219
TGTAGGGATGCCATATTATGACATCCCTACCGGCAAAAACGAAGAAATGCAACGTCGTGCGAATTGTTGTGGCCGGTTGTCCTACATTATAGGGCAATTCAAATCTGTTGTAACGAAATACGCCAATCGCAATAAAATTGTATTTGGGTGGCAAAACAGTTACTACGACCGCATCATACGTGATACTAACGAACGCAACAGAATAGCCCTGTATATTGAACAAAATCCAATTGTGTGGAAGGACGATCGTTTTTATGGAAATAAACAATATCCCAATAAAGGAACACGATAAAATTGACTCGAAATGGGACAATAAATTGTCTGCCATCAAGTTTGAAGGCAACCCTAATGATTATATGGGTGTGCCCAAATATCTTGGGATAGACCAAAATCATTGTGCCTCCTACTATATAGGTGCTTCGTGGCTTGTGCAGAATAAATGTGCGGTTATTGTCCATCCTAAGATTGAAAATGTCGATTTCGTGAAAATGTTTTTAGCAGCGTTGGAGGTGGATACAGAAAACGAATCCGATTATTTCTCAAAATGTTACGGCATACAATTCGATGAACCTTTGATAGAAACCGACGAACGTCTCAACCAACTTACTCCTTTGTTGGTGTTGCACTACATTTCTTTGCTCGAACGTCTTGTAAAACGTGGACTGAAAAAGGATTATGTAGTGCGTGAGGAAAATCTGAAATCAAAAGTCAAAGGCAGAATTCTGTTTTCCAAACATTTGCAGAAGAACGTATTTCAACAGCGAGAAGACCGTGTTTTCTGTCAGTTTCAGGAATATACCGACGATATTCCCGAAAACCGTCTTTTGAAAAAGGCTCTGCTTTTTGCCGAAAGGGTTATCAATAATTATTCCAGTTTAAGAAAGCAGATAGAAACTACAGATTTACCCAACCGTATGGCCAAGATAAATGTCGCATTCCAGCATATTTCGGACGATATAGAGGTGTGGCAGGTTAAGAAGCTTTCGTCCAACAAACTTTTCAAAGAGCATGGTCAAGCAGTCAAAGTTGCCAAGATGCTACTCCGCCGTTTCCAATACTCTATCGACAACGCTAATTTTGAGCGACATACTACACCTCCCTTCTGGATAGATATGGCAAGATTGTACGAAATGTGGGTTTATAGTAAGTTGAATTCTGCATATAGTGACGAGATTGTATTTCAGGTCGATGGACATTGCCGTACAGCTGTGGATTTCATAAAAAAGGACGAGCGTCTGATTATGGATTCCAAATATAAGCCTCATTACGAGGATTCGAACAAGGGCATATTAGAAGATATACGGGAGATTAGTGGATATGCTCGCGACAACAAGATTCTAAAACGTTTAAATGCAGATGAGCAGGAAGTTAAGTGTGTAATTATCTATCCCCAGCGTGAAATTATTAAATCAGAAGATGGCTTGGATTCAAGGGATGATTGTAAAGAGATTACCGATTTTGAAAGTGGTGATATATTAACTCAATGTTCAAAGATTAGCTGGTTTCGCAACTTTTACAAAATCAGTATCCCTCTCCCTAAAAATTGAATCGCTTTTTAGATAGTAACAAAAAAAAGATTCCGAGTTCCGAATTCCGAATTAGTACTCAAACACTCCGTGTTGCGATTTCACGGTAACTTTTTTGCCTTCGCAGGCTTCGCAGTGGCCGATGATTTGAGCGTCGATGTTGAATGACTTGGCGATGGCGATAATGTCGTTGGCCGTAGCCTCGTCGGTGTAGATTTCCATGCGGTGTCCCATGTTGAAGACTTTGTACATCTCCGCCCAGTCGGTCTGGCTCTGCTCGTGTATCATGCGGAACAGGGGAGGAGTGTCGAACAGGTTGTCCTTCACCACATGCAGGTTGTCGATAAAATGCAGCACTTTTGTCTGTGCTCCACCGCTGCAGTGCACCATGCCGCAGATGTCCTTGCGGTGGTTTTTCAGTATCTCGGCAACGATGGGGGCGTAGGTCCTTGTGGGTGAGAGCACCATCTTGCCTGCGTCAACGCCAGGCACTTCGGTGGGCGATGTGAGCATCAGGTTGCCGCAGTACACCACCTCGTCGGGCAGACAGTTGTCGTAGCTTTCGGGATATTTCTCTGCATAGACTTTGCTGAACACGTCGTGACGTGCCGAGGTGAGGCCGTTGCTGCCCATGCCTCCGTTGTAGGCCGTCTCGTAAGTGGCCTGACCGAAGGAGCTCAGTCCCACTATGACGTTGCCGGCTTTTATGTTGTGGTTGCTGATAACGTCGCTGCGGCGGATACGTGCCGTAACGGTGGAGTCCACCACAATGGTACGGGCTAGGTCGCCGATGTCGGCAGTCTCGCCGCCGGTGGAGTAGATGCCCACGCCCAGAGCGCGCATCTCTTCGAGGAAACTCTCCGTGCCGTTGATGACGGCGGCAATTACCTCGCCGGGGATAAGGCGTTTGTTGCGGCCGATGGTAGAGGAAAGCAGTATGTTGTCCGTGATGCCCACGCACAGCAGGTCGTCGAGGTTCATCACGATGGCGTCGATGGCGATGCCTTTCCAAACGCTGAGGTCGCCCGTCTCGCGCCAGTACATATATGCCAGCGACGATTTGGTGCCCGCGCCGTCGGCGTGCATCACCGTGCAGTAGTCGGCGTCGCCGGCAAGGATGTCGGGCACTATCTTACAGAAAGCCTTGGGATACAGACCTTTGTCGATGTTCTTGATGGCGTTGTGCACATCTTCTTTCGATGCCGAAACGCCTCTTTGATTGTATTTTAAATTGTCCACTGTTGCTTGTAAATTTTTTGCAAAGATACGATTTTTTTGTGATGAAAAAAAATCCAGTGGATTTTTTGATAGCACGAAGTGCGGAGAATAAAAGATATTAGTGATTAGTGAAAAGTTTGAAATTTTGTGCAATATTTCCGAAAGCTCTGCGTTAATATCCGTTGTCGTTGGTAAACGGCACGTTTTTTTATTTTTATCAAACAACAGACATACAGATGGAACAAAATTTTTATGAGAGCGGATTCTCTTTGAAAAATTCCTTGAAATTCTTTTACAGGCATCGTGTGGTGCTTTTGGTGGTATTTGTGGCGGCGTTGGTGGCCTCCACTGTGGTGGCTTTTCTTTTGCAGGAACGTTTCGACGCCAAGGCGGTGATGTTCCCCACTAGCTCCAACCGTGTCTCCAAGTCGGTTGTGGTGGACCGCTACAGCATGGACGTGCTCGACTACGGCATAGAACGCGACTGCGAATATGCCCTGCAGGTGCTCTCGTCCGACGCTATGATGCGCGACGTGTGCGAGCATTTCGACCTGATGAACCACTACGGCATCAACCAGAACGCCAAGGACAAATATTTCCGCTTATACGAGATGTATAGAGCTTACGTAACTGTCAAACGCACCGAATTTCTTGGTATAGAGATTAAGGTTACCGATTTCGACCCCCAGACTGCTGCCGACATAGCCAACTATATCACAGCTAATTACGACACCATGTGCACCAAAATCCTAGCCCCGCGCACCGACGGCGCCATCGAGCTTATGGAAAATGTGTCAAACCGTCTGCAAGAGGAAATACAGTCCACGAGCGACCCGCTGCTACTGAAATATAAGAACAAGGAGCTGGCTTCCATTCAGACACAACTTGCCGAACGCAAGGCCGATGCCGAGGTGGTTATGCCACGCAAGTTCTGGGTGGACGAGGCGGTGCCCTCCGACCATAAGTCGTTCCCAAAACGCTCGATAGTAATACTGATAGGCACTTTGGCAGTGGAACTTATGTGCATTCTTGTTCTGCTTATTGCCGAAAAGTGGAAAGCCGTTAAAAACGAACTGAAATAGTCCTTGCTTCTTTAACCGGCTGTCCTTTAGCGCGATAGCCTTATTTTGTTGCTTTTATGCGTGATTTTTGGCAAAAGACAAAATGCTGGTTTTCAGAAAACAAGCTCTCCGTGGTGGTGCTGCTTGTAACTTTGCTTTTCCTTGTCGCCAACAGTTACGCCTTACGCAAGGAGTTTTACTATCTTTCGATGGTTCCGGTGGCTGGATTGCTTATCCTGCTGTTTGTCAGAAAGTTGGAGTTTGGACTTCTGTCCATCGCTTTGTTTACACCTTTTGCCATTGATTACGAGATAGTTAAAGGTTCTGAACTGTCGATGCCCACCGAACCGCTGATGGTGCTGTTTATGTTGATATTCCTTTTCAGGGTGATGCAGAAACGCAGCTACGATGGCAGGATAATGCGTCATCCCGTTACCTTGGCAGTGCTTTTCTCGTTGCTGTGGATGCTTGTTACCTCGGCCACTTCCGAGCTGCCGGGCGTGTCGTTCAAATACCTGCTGGCTCGACTGTGGTTTGTCATTCCGTGCTATTTCGCTGCAGTGCAGATTTTTAAAAATCCCAAACGGATAACGCAGTTCTATTGGTGCTACGCCATTTCGTTGCTCATAATTATCTTTATGACAACGCTTAAGACTTTCTCCAATTTCTCCGACCTGCAGACCATACACCGTGTGATGAAGCCTTTCTACAACGACCATACCGCTTACGGTGTCACCATAGCGATGTTTGTCCCACCGGCGTTCCATTACATCTTCGAAAACAAGCAGTTGTGGTCGTGGAAACGGCTGTTCGCCATTGCTGCCTTCGTGCTTCTGCTTTTAGGCTTGGTGCTGTCGTATTCGCGTGCCGCGTGGATAAGTGTGTTGGGAGCGGTGGCGGTGTATTTTGCCATACGCTTTGGCATGAAAGTGCGTTGGATGCTCCTCTGCGGCGCTCTGGCCATAGGGCTTTTCTTCGCTTATCAGGCTGATGTTATGTATCAGCTTGGAAAAAATAATCAGGACTCGTCGTACGACATTGCCGACCAGATAAAGTCCATCTCCAACATCTCCACCGACGCCTCCAACTTAGAGCGTCTCAACCGCTGGGCGTCGGCTCTGCGTATGTTCGAGGAACGTCCCGTAACGGGCTGGGGTCCTGGCACATACCAGTTTGTGTATGCCGGTTACCAGCGCTCTTACCAACTCTCCACCATCAGCACCAATGCCGGCAATCTTGGCAACGCCCACAGCGAATACATCGGTCCGTTGTCGGAGCAGGGTGTGCCGGGCACTGTGGCCGTGCTGCTGGTGTTCGGCGTAACATTCGCCACAGGAGTGCGCGTATATCGTACCATGAAAGAGCGTGACCACCGAAGCGCCCTTGTAACACTGAGTTTCACCCTAGGATTGCTCACATATTATATCCACGGCATTTTCAACAATTTCCTCGACACCGACAAACTATCCGTCCCCTTCTGGGGCTTCACCGCCGTGGTGGTGGCAATGGACGTGTACCGTAATACGGTTAGTGATGAGTAATTTGTAATTGGTAATGTGCAATGTATTTTGCACAATTCACTGGCAACTGACTACCGTCTGATGCCCGTCAACAATTTATAGTTTAGAACTTAAAACAGAGCTGTCACTCGTCGATAAAGCGTTTGAGTATAGGCTCATAGCTGTCGATGCGGCGGTCGCGGAGATATGGCCAGTGCATGCGGTAAAGGTTGCTTTCGTCGAGGTTTATCTCCTCTACATGCAGGGCTTCGTCGAGGTGCGGTGCCTGATATTTCACACGTCCGAAGGCGTTGGTGATAAACGAGCCGCCCCAGAACTGCATGTCGCCCTCCATGCCGGTGCGGTTTACCGACACCACGGGGACTCCGTTGGCCACGGAATGAGCGCGTTGTATGGTCTGCCATGCCTGATACTGCTCGTCGTTGGTGGCCTCGTCCTGCGAGGTGGCCCAGCCTATGGCGGTAGGGTAGAACAGTATTTCAGCGCCTTTGAGGGCAGTAATGCGCGCTGCTTCGGGATACCACTGGTCCCAGCATATAAGCACGCCGATGGTGGCGAAACGTGTCTTGAACACCTTGTATCCTAGGTCGCCGGGTGTGAAATAGAATTTCTCGTAGTAGCCCGGGTCGTCGGGGATGTGCATCTTGCGGTATTTGTCGAGATAGGTGCCGTCGGCGTCGATAACGGCGGCCGTGTTGTGGTACATTCCTTCGGCGCGTTTTTCGAACAGCGATGCCACTATCACCACGCCAAGTTCTTTGGCCAAAGCCGAGAACAACTCAGTCGTGGGGCCTGGAATATGTTCGGCAAGCTTGAAGTTGTGGTAGGCCTCCACATCGCAGAAATATAGCGACGCAAAAAGTTCCTGAAGACATACAATATTGGCTCCTTGTGCGGCCAAAGCGCGTATCTGCTCCGTGGCGCGTGAGATATTGGCCTGCTTGTCGGCCACACATTTTAGCTGGGCTATGCCCACTTTAACTTTGCGTTCGCTCATATCGTTGGTGTGTTTGGTGTCGAAAAAAAACCGACAAGATGATATTTCGCATCAAGTCGGAATACAAAAATTATGAAAAAACTTTCTATTAATAATATTCTATTGTGCGTTCGACAATGGTAACGGGCTCTATCTTGTCGCCGTCAACGATGTATTCGTAGCGTTCCACCCAGTTGCCCTGGTCGTCGTAGCTGTATTCGTAGAGGGTTGTTGCGACTTCGGCGTCCTTGCCGTTGTAGTCGAAATGGGTGGCGGTAATCACCTGGTCGTGATCGTCGTACTCGTAGAGGGTTTCATCCACAAGCTGTTTCTGACGGTTGTAAACAGATGCCTTCAGCGGCAGACCGTTGTAGCCAACCTCGTACACTTCGCGGTCGAGAATGTCGTTGTAGTTGTCGCATAGGTTTTTGCCAATCAGTCGGCCTTGATCGTCGTACACAAACAGGGTGCGGTTTTCGAGCTGTGTCTCGCCGTCGAAAACGTACATCTGCGTGAGCACGTTCTTGGTGTCGTATGAATAATAGGTACGGCCAATTACATCACCGTCGGGATTGATAAATTGTTCGAGGATGAGGTTGCCGATGGCGTCGCGTTTGTAGCGGGTTTTAAAAATAATGTTGTTCTCGTCGGCGAAATAGGTGATGACTTTTTTGTTGCCGTAGTTGTCGTACTTGGTTTCGGTAATCTGCAGCGACATGCCTTTTTGCGGGTCCTTGGCGGTGCCTTCGGCGTCGTAGATATACTCCGACACTTTTTTTACCTTGCCGCGAAAGCCGTCGTTCTGTACGTCGGAAGGGATTTTCTGGGCGTTGGCCGACAAAGTTACAGCGGCAAAAGCCATCAACAAAACAACTATCTTGCGTTTCATATCTATCTGTATATAAAAGTCTTAAACTAATAATCAGTTCTTTGTCCGCACAATACGGACTTTGCAAAGATACGAAAAAAGTTTGATTTTATTGCCTATGTATCCCAAATATGGATATATTTTTTGAAAAATAATTGTTTTTAGTGTAAAAAAAAGTGCCACTCCGCCAATATCTTTGGGCTACAATAAACACAATAAAAAAAATGGATTTCCACAATCGGAAAAAAAAACGTACATTTGCAAAGTGCAACAATCGCATCATTTTATCCAAGTAATTATCAAACAGTAAAATACATTTACACCCAATGAAAAAAATTATCGAATGTGTTCCCAATATCAGCGAAGGACGCGACAGGAACATCATCAATCAGGTAACTGCCGAGATAGAAAAGGTTGAAGGCGTGAAACTTCTGGACGTTGATCCGGGTGCCACCACCAACCGCACCGTTATAACTTTCGTTGGCGAGCCGGAGCCCGTTTGCGAAGCCGCTTTCCGTGTGGTGAAGAAAGCCGCCGAACTTATCGACATGCGCAACCACCACGGCGACCACCCGCGCCAAGGCGCCACCGACGTATGCCCCCTCATCCCCGTCTCCAACATCACCATGGACGAGGTGGTGGAATACGCCCATAAGTTGGCACAACGTATCGGCACCGAGCTGAACATCCCCATCTACTGCTACGAGGAGGCCGCTCAGGTTCCCGAACGCCGCAACCTTGCCTACTGCCGCACCGGCGAATACGAGTCGCTCTCCTCGCGCCTCGGCACTGAGCAGTGGAAACCCGACTTCGGTCCCAACGCTTGGAACGACCACGTGGCTCATACCGGCGCCACTCAGGTAGGTGCCCGCGATTTCCTCGTGGCCATCAACTACAACCTCAACACAACCTCCACACGCCGCGCCAACGCCATCGCTTTCGACGTGCGTGAGAAAGGCCGTCCGCAACGCGAAGGGGGCAAAGTTACCGGAAAACCCATGAAAGACGCCGACGGCAACCCCATCATGATCCCCGGCTCACTGAAATGCACCAAGGCAATAGGCTGGTTTATAGAGGAATACGGCATCGCTCAGGTGTCGATGAACATCACCAACATCTCCGTAACCCCCGTGCACGTGGCCTTCGAGGAGGTCTGCGCCAAAGCCGCAGCCCGTGGCGTTCGCGTTAGCGGTTGCGAAATCGTTGGTCTGATACCGAAAAAAGTGCTTATCGACGCAGGCAACTACTATCTGGCCAAACAGCAACGCTCCCTTGGCGTCAGCGAGGACGAGATTATCAAGATTGCCGTGAAATCCATGGGCTTGGACGACCTCAAACCCTTCAACCCCAAGGAGAAGGTGATAGAATATTTCCTCGAGGACAACTCCTCCAAACGTCTGGTGGACATGACCTGCACCGCTTTCGCCAACGAGACGGCAAGCGAGAGTCCGGCTCCCGGAGGCGGCTCCATCTCAGCATATATGGGCGCTCTGGCCGCTTCGCTGGCTACCATGGTGGCCAACCTGTCGTCGCACAAAGCTGGCTGGGACGACCGTTGGGAAGAGTTCTCCAACTGGGCCGTGAAAGGTCAGCGCATCAAAGACGAACTGCTGCACCTCGTCGACGAGGACACCAACGCTTTCAACAAAATCATGGACGCTTTCGGCCTGCCCAAGAAGACCGACGAAGAGAAGAAAGCCCGTACCGCCGCCATTCAGGAGGCCACAAAATACGCCACACAGGTGCCTTTCCGTACCATGCAGAAAGCGTTCGAGGCCTTCGAGGTGATAAACGCCATGGTGGAGATAGGCAACCCCAACTCCATCACCGACGCCGGCGTGGGCGCCCTCTGTGCACGCTCCGCTGTCATCGGCGCAGGACTTAACGTGAAGATAAACGCCGCCAGCCTCAAGGACGAAGAATTCAAAGCCAAAATCCTTGCCGACGCCGCCGCTATCGAAGCCAAAGCCATCGCCGAAGAGCAACGCCTCATCGCCGAAGTGAACAAAAAAATAAACGGATAATTCAGTAGTCAGTAATTAGTAGTCAGTGGGCAGTTAATTGGGGATGTTCCGATATTCAGACATTCGGATATTCGGATAATCTGTTAATCCAAAAATCTTCACATTTCAGTTCACTGATCACAGTTCACGAACTAATCACTAATCACCATGTTGATAATAAGCACCGAAACAATTCAGGGTCGCAGCTATGAGGAATTGGCCGTCGTTAGCGGCAGCACAATACAAACCAAGGACTTTATGAGCGATTTTACGCAAGGTCTGAAAAGCATGATGGGTGGCGAACTGAAGTCGTACACCGATATGATGGAGAAAGCCCGCA
>DBXF01000061.1:127874-128616 GCA_002309295.1 Bacteroidales bacterium UBA1219
GCCGCCGAAGTGCTGGTTTACGGCACCGCGATAAAGTTTAAATAAGGCTCTGCAAATCACGAAAAAAAAACAATTTCGGACGGTCGCAAACAAGTGACCGTCCTTTTTTTGCCGCTTATCGTGTTTTTTTATTCGATAAAATCGTAGTTCATCATCAATCTACCGAGCAATATAAAATTTCAACTTTCAATTTTCCACTTTCANNTTCAACTTTTTTTCGTATCTTTGCAATTTGTTTTCTATGCAAAGCCATATGGCAAAAAGCAAGGAAAAACAATTTAAACGCATTGTATTTCATTTAGATACAACAAAAACTAACGACTTTGGATAACAGAAACACCATAATAGTAGTGCCGTGCTACAACGAGTCGCAGCGTCTCGACGGCGAGGCTTTTCTTCGTTTCGCCGACGAAAACGAGGGCGTCCGTTTCCTCTTTGTTAACGATGGCAGTCGCGACAACACTTTGGAGGTACTCAACGCCCTTGCACAGCGTCATCCGCGTCTGCTGGTGCTCGACCTCGAGCAGAACGGCGGCAAAGCCGAGGCCGTGCGCCGCGGTATGATGCACGCCGCCACGGAGCTGCAGGCCGATTTCATCGGTTTCTGGGACGCCGACCTCGCCACTCCCCTCTCGGAGATACCGCGTTTCGTACACATCGCCGCCGACCACGACTACAAAGTTGTTACCGGCCTGCGATTGCTGCGTCTCGGCGCGGGGGTGCGACGCAAGAAACTGCGCCA
>DBXF01000061.1:128748-129329 GCA_002309295.1 Bacteroidales bacterium UBA1219
GCCCGCTACATAGTGGCCTACGGCCGTACCGCTGCCACCAACGAGATATACGAGCATCCCGTCTTTGCTTGGGAGGACATTGCCGGCTCGCGACTCAAAGCCCACGACTTTTTCAAGGCTCCCATGGAGATGCTGAAAATAAAACGCAAATACCTTAAAAGAAAGAACATAAAGAAATAATCCATTATGAAAAAATTCTTTTCCGAAAACAAGAACAACCTATGGTTCTGGGCATTTGTGGCCATTGCCGCCATACTGCTCTTTGCTATGCCTCTGATGAGTACCGGCGCAGGCAACAGCGGCGACGAGGACGGTTTCCAGATACCGCAGGGCGAATTTGTGCTCAACTACTACAAAACCGACGGCGCCGACACCACCTGCCTGCAGGACATGGTGGAGATAGACGGCAACAAACAAGGCTGGAACCTTAAATACTACGGCTGCTCCTTCGACGTGCTTACAGCTTGGTTCAACGACACTTTCGGCATCGACGACATAGCTAAGTCGCGACATATCTTCAACTCGCTGTGCGGATGGCTCATAGTGCTTTTCGGCGGACTTATAGCATGGCGCTTGGGCGG
>DBXF01000061.1:129361-131844 GCA_002309295.1 Bacteroidales bacterium UBA1219
TCGTTCAACAATCCCAAGGATATTCCCTTCGCCGCCGGCGTGGTGATGTCGCTATACTATATGATAGTGTTCTTCCGTCAGGCTCCCAAGCCCAAGTGGTACATCATGCTGATGCTGGCGTTGAGCATCGCCTTCGCCATAAGCATACGTGTGGGCGGACTTATCCTGTTCGGATATTTCGGTTTCTTCGGACTGCTGTGGCTCATCAAGCTGGTGCGCGAGCACAAGGCCGAAGTCAAAGCCAACCCCAAAAACAAACCGCAATCGCCTTCAAAGGCCATTTTCAGGACTATCCTCTGGGCCGCTCTGGTAAGCATTGTGGGTTACTTTGCAGGACTTCTGATATGGCCCTACGCCTGGCAAGCTCCCATAGACAACGTGAAAGAGTCGTACAGCGCCATGTCGCAGTTTGCCATCGCAATACGCCAAGTGTTTGAAGGCGAGATGCTTTGGTCCGACAAACTGCCGTGGTACTATACACCCAAGTTCATTCTTATGACCATCCCCATCGCCGTGATAATAGGCTTCCTGCTATACCCCTTCTTCGGCGGTTTCAAGAAAGAGAAACGGCTGGAGACCATCATGGTCTATTTCACCTTCCTCTTCCCCGTGTTCTGGATTGTTTACACCGGAGCCAACGTTTACGGCGGCTGGCGTCACTCGCTGTTCGCCTATCCTCCGATGGCGATAGCGGCAGGACTCGGTTTCGCGGCTTTCGCCGACTTCCTCGGCAACAAAAAGAGAGTGCTCGGCATCGTGGGCAACGTTCTGCCCTTCGTCCTGCTGATAACTCCTTTCGTCCACATCGTGAAAAACCATCCCTACGAATATGTCTATTTCAACGAGTTCGAAGGCGGTGCCAAGAAAGCTTTCGGCAACTACGAGCTCGACTACTACTACCACTCGGTGCGCGAGGCCACGGAATGGGTGGTGGCCAACGCCGAACCCTCCGACGAGAAAATCCAGGTGGGCTCGTGGCACGTAAACTCCACCAAATACTTCCTGCGTAACGACACCACGCATTTCCGTCCGCGTTTCGTGCGTTGGTACCGTCGCGGCGAGTTCGAGTGGGACTATGCGGTGTTCGCCGTAACGGGCATCGCCCCCGAGCAACTGCGTAACCCCAACGTGTTCCCGCCAAAGAACTGCGTGCATACCGTGGATGTGGACGGAGTGCCCATCGCCCTTGTGCTGAAACGCGACAACACCTACGACCTCGACGCCACACGTCTGAAAAAGGCAGGACAGCTGGATTCCGCCAAGACACTATACTTCAAATCATTGGAGAGCGACCCGCTCGACGAGACAGCCCTTATCAACCTTGCCGAGATTTATCTCAACCTGCAAATGCCCGACAGCTGCCTGATGATGACCGACAAATACCTCAACGAGATAGAGCCCAACAACGACGAGGCCAGCTATTTCGCGGCCTACGCCCACCTTATGAAAGGCAACCCGCAGAAAGCCGTGGAGATAACCGAAGGAATACTGAAACACAACTACAAATACGGCGGCGCCTACCAGCTGCAGCTGCAAATCTATCTGCAAAGCAACAACCTGTTCAACGCCGAACAGACCATGATAAGGATGATCGACGTGGACCTTGTGGATAACAACTTTGTAGCCACTTGGGTAGCCCTCAACAAAGCCCAAGGCCTCGACGAGCGCGGCGCCTATATCAAACTGTATAAAGCGATGATAGACAGTTACAAAAAACGCGGCAAAAAGAAAGAAGCCGAAATGTATCAAGAAGCACTCGACAGAATTCAATAGGTTATGAAAGCACGTTTTTGGCGTTTTGTACTTAAAGTCTTCGGCTGGCGGTTCGATGAAGGAAACAACCCCGACATCCACCGCTGCGTGATGATAATGGCCCCGCACACCAGCGTGTGGGACTTCGTTATCGGACGAATCTCGCTGTGGATTCTCGGCGTCAAATCGCACATACTCATCAAAAAAGAGTTCTTCCGTTTCCCCCTCGGACCGCTGCTGCGACACATGGGCGGCGTATCCATCGACCGCGGAAATCGTCACAACAACGTGGTGAAACAGGTGGTGGAGAAATTCAAGGAAAACGAAAAGTTCACCCTCGTGATAACCCCCGAAGGGACACGAAAATACACAAAACGCTGGAAACGCGGATTTTACGACATTGCCATGGGCGCCAACGTGCCTATCGTCATCACCTACATCGACTACGCTAAAAAACAGGCCGGCGTGGGCGAATCATTCATCCCTACAGGAAATTACGACAACGACATAATAGAAATTCAAAACCATTACAAAAATATCGGAGCCAAATATCCCGAAAACTTCAACATGAGCCGAATGTATTGGGATAACGACGCCAAAAAACAATAAAAAAAAAGAAACAGATACAAACAATGTGCCGAAGGCACATCATTCCATTAACCCCTGACTGAAAGTCTGGGGAAAAGAAGAAAAAAGGATAATAATAAACAAAAATGTGCCGAAGGCACTAC
>DBXF01000061.1:131900-133477 GCA_002309295.1 Bacteroidales bacterium UBA1219
CCGAAGGCACTACACTATTAATAACCCTACACAAGCGAAGCGCAGTGTGGGGAAAACAAATAAAAAAAACAATACAATGTACAGGACACATACTTGTGGAGAATTGACAATCAAAAACGTAGGTCAGCACGTGACCCTCTGCGGCTGGCTGCAACGCTCCCGCGACCTCGGGGGCATGACCTTTGTGGACCTCCGCGACCGCTACGGCATCACACAGCTGGCGTTCAACATGGAAACCAACGCCGAACTCTGCGAACAGGCTCGCCGTTTGGGACGTGAGTTCGTGCTTCAGGCTGAAGGCACCGTAGCCGAACGCTCCAGCAAAAACAACAAAATACCCACCGGCGAGATAGAGCTTATCGTCGAGAAACTGACGGTGCTCAACGAGTCGAAACTGCCGCCCTTCACCATCGAAGACAACAGCGACGGCGGCGACGACCTGCGTATGAAATACCGCTACCTCGACATACGCCGCAACCCCGTGCGCCGCAACCTCGAGCTGCGCCACCGCATGGCCATGCTCACACGCAACTACCTGAGCAGCCTCGGTTTCCTCGAAATAGAGACCCCCATGCTCATCAAATCCACCCCCGAAGGCGCCCGCGACTTCGTGGTGCCCAGCCGTATGAACCCCGGCGAGTTCTACGCCCTGCCGCAGAGTCCGCAACAATACAAGCAGTTGCTTATGGTGGCCGGCATGGACCGCTATTTCCAGATAGTGCGCTGTTTCCGCGACGAGGACCTGCGCGCCGACCGTCAGCCGGAATTTACACAGATCGACTGCGAAATGTCGTTTGTGGAACAGGAGGACGTGCTCAACACCTTCGAAGGACTTGCCAAACATCTGTTCAAAGAGGTTAAAGGTCTGGAATTCGGCGACTTTCCCCGTATGACCTGGCACGACGCCATGCGCCTGTACGGCAGCGACAAGCCCGACATCCGTTTCGGGATGCAGTTTGTGGAACTCAACGATGTGGCCAAGGGCCATGGCTTCGGACTGTTCGACGGTGCCGAGCTCGTGGTGGGCATCTGCGCCCAAGGCTGTGCCGAATACTCGCGCAAGCAGCTCGACGCACTCACCGACTTCGTGAAACGTCCGCAGGTGGGAGCCGGCGGAATGGTTTATATCAAATACAACGCCGACGGCACTTTCAAATCGTCGGTGGACAAGTTCTACACCTCTGACGACCTCAAGGCCTTTGCCGACCGTTTCGGCGCCAAGCCCGGCGACCTGATGCTGATACTCTGCGGTCCCGCCATGAAAACCCGCGTGCAGCTCTGCGCCCTGCGTCTGGAGATGGGCAGCCAGCTCGGTCTGCGCAACCCCGACCAGTACGCTCCGCTGTGGGTTGTCGATTTCCCGCTTTTGGAATGGGACGACGAGACACAACGCTACTACGCCATGCACCACCCNNCACCCCTTCACCGCGCCCAAGCCCGAAGACGAGGCACTTCTGGACGACCCGTCGCGCTGGGGCGACATCCGCGCCAACGCCTACGACATAGTGATGAACGGCGTTGAGGTTGGCGGCGGCTCCATACGTATCCACAACCGCACCTTGCAGAACAAGATGTTC
>DBXF01000061.1:133603-136558 GCA_002309295.1 Bacteroidales bacterium UBA1219
AGAACAACTCCGGCCGCGACGTGATGAGCGGAAGCCCTTCGCCCATCTCCGACGCACAGCTCGACGAACTTCAGATAAAAGTAGATTTGAAATAAGTCTTCTCCATATAAACAAAAAAGGTGCCTTTTGGGCACCTTTTTTTTTATCTAAAATCACTCTCGCACTGCCAGCACTATGCGTTGTGCCGGGCTGCCGCCCACCTGCACAAGGTAAACCCCTGCCGTGGGCATTCGGAAACGCAGCACCCCCACAGCCCGCGGCTGTACGTGCAGGCAACGCCCCGAAACATCGTACACCTTTACCGTTTCGCCCTCCGCACCGCTAACAATGATATTTAGCCCGCTTTGG
Source organism: Bacteroidales bacterium UBA1219 (assembly GCA_002309295.1). Classification (GTDB taxonomy): domain Bacteria; phylum Bacteroidota; class Bacteroidia; order Bacteroidales; family P3; genus UBA1219. Next base: position 133,952 of record DBXF01000061.1, read on the forward strand.
CCTATCTTCCACGGCATGGCCTCCGCTCCCTGTATGCTTACATGCGTGGTGTCGTATATGTGGATGGTGTCTATTATGTGAATAGTGTCGTATATGTATATTGTTGTGGTGTCGTACACCGGAATAGTGTCGAAAAGGTGTGTCCAAGTGGTGTCGAACACCTGCGTGTGGGTGGTATCGTTGTACCATATTGTATCGTTTGTCCACAGAGTATCAAATACTTGTGTGCGTATTGTGTCGTTATGCCACAAAGTATCGTAAACGTGTATTGTATCGTATGAACGTACAGTATCGTACACGGGTATTGTGTCGTAAACTCCGATGGTATCGAGCACGGTAAGCATTTTGCCCAGCGGTGTGGCGGGCATATACACGCTGTCGCCCCACTGTGTGGCGGTGATGGTGGCGTTGCCGCGCGAGAGCAGGAAAATGGTGTCGTGCGACACTGTGGCTACCCTTGGGTTGCCGCTGGTGTAGGTTACAGGCAGGCCGCTGGTGGCGGTGGCAGTGGCCACCACAAAGCCCTCGCTAAGTCGTTTGCCTTGCAGGTTTTGGCTCCACAATATCTGCTGCGGGACATCCGCCTGCGGGTACTCGTAGGCGCCAATATCTATGCGCCCGCCCGAAACACGGTGGTTGCCGTCCAAATCCAAGGAATCTTGGTAAGGCAATGAAATCTGGTATGGATGCCCTGCATCTATGCAAGCCGAACCCGAATCCAAATGCCAGTCTGCCTGCATTATGGCAAGGGAGTCTGCGCTGTTTGTAGCCGCACCGGCAAAAGTTGTAGGACGAACAAAACGAACATAGTTTTTGGTATTATCAGTGCCCGTGTTAAGGCTGTCTAATACAATATTGCAAGTGCCATTTAGATTTTGTTGCATTGCAGCATTGTATAATGTGAAAGTAGAATTGATACTTCCGTTGATTTGTGCAGCCGATGTGCTACTTTCATTTTTCCAAAATATATCATTATACAATTTGACAGCATTCTTGGAACGCACAACAAAAGCCTTTGATGATTGGTTGGCAACTATTGTTTTATTATTGGCAAATGTGCAGTTCTGAATTATTGAATTTGCAGAACCAGCATTAAACAGAATGCTTGAATTATGATTAGAAGCATTGTATTTGTTTTGTACGGTGTTGTTTGCAATCAAACAGTTTTTCATTATGAGCGTACTATTGTTTTGGATATTGAAAATGCTCAATGTGGAATCTAAAGAAGTTGAATCTGCACAATAATTATTGTTTATCAAGCAGTTATTCAACGACAAATATCCTCCAGAACTCCAAGTAAATAGTCCATAATTTTTTGTTTTATAAAAATTATTGTTTGAAATTATACACTTTTCCATCGTTGCACTACCTTTTGAACAGGAAACTAATCCATATCGATCAGACAGGTGGTCGATTATTTTACAATTTGTTATGTTTAAAAGAGAATTGTTATTTGCTCCGGTGAATTCTAATATGTTGTTAGTGCAATTTACAAACACGCAACTGTCAATATTTGCATAAGAAAAATTCATCAAACCCAATGCCACCCCGTCGCAATTAGTAAATTTAATATTACTAAATGTAGGATTGCCACTTGTAGAATAAATCACACAATTAGCAAGGGGATTAACTTCAGAAACAGAACAATTTTCTAAAGCGTATTTTCCTCGGAGAAAAACAGTCATGTAAGGGCGATATGTACTTTTGGGCAGGACAATTCCATTAATAACAGTAGTAACTGTTGCTTCGCTATAACAATAAATCCTATAGGAATCACTTGAAGCCATTATGTTGGACACAATTTTAGTAGCTAAACCATTTGGAAGATAGCCAAATGTTAGGTGTTGTCTTTGGGCCAATGATGTTTCAACACCAGTAAAACCACCAAAAATATGCACTCCGTTTCGGGGATAAAAACCTGCATACTCTCCCACTGCTACAAATATTGAATCTCCAATAACTGCCGAATCTAATGCAGAGTTAATTGTACGACGAGCTGTAGCCCATGAGAGACCAGAAGAATTGTCATTGCCGCTAGGGGTTACATAGTATATTGTTGCTGAGCTGTTAAGGGCATAGACTGTCAACAATACAAACAAAAAAAAGAACTTTCTCATTTATTTTTATTTTTGTTGTTTATAATTCAATAAAAAAACAAAAACGGACAAGCCGTTGCTGTAACGGTTTGTCCGCTGTATGGTTTGGGAAAACCAAAAATCGTTCGGAGGTCGGAATTACGCCATACCCCCCCTAAACAACTATGTGTCAATGTGTTAAAAACAACATTCATCACTATATCCGAGTTTACAGGTTTTTAATCTCTTTGGCGGTGAGGCCGGTAATATCGGCAATGGTTTTGGTGTCCATCCCTTTCTGTTTCATATTTCGGGCAATTTCAACAGCTTTGGCTTTTTGCCCTTCGGCCTTGCCTTTTTCCAAACCTTCTTTGCGGCCTTTCTTCAAGCCTTTCTCAATACCTTTTTTCAGTCCGAGCTCCATACCTTTTTTCACGCCTTTGTCCTCGGCGGTCTTAATAGTGTTGGTATTATCCCTATATGCTTTCAGCGAAGCTTCATATTGCAGCATGTCTTCGGGGGTGAACTTTTT
>DBXF01000050.1:0-128 GCA_002309295.1 Bacteroidales bacterium UBA1219
TGGAACGCTCTCGATCCCAACCTCAAAGTTGGCGACAAAGTGAAAGGAAAAGTCGTTGTTGTGGCCGACTACGGTGCTTTTGTAGAAATTATGCCCGGTGTGGAAGGCCTCATCCACGTTTCCGAAAT
>DBXF01000050.1:214-27911 GCA_002309295.1 Bacteroidales bacterium UBA1219
AGCAGCTCATGCCCGATCCTTGGCTGTCCATCCTCGACAAATATCCTGTGGGTTCCAAACACACAGCCACCGTTCGCAACTTCGTTAACTTCGGTATTTTTGTTGAAATGGAAGAAGGCGTCGACGGCCTCATCCACATCTCCGACCTCTCGTGGTCCAAGAAAATCAAACATCCGGCCGAATTCACCAAAATCGGTGAGAAAATCGACGTGGTTGTCCTCGAAGTCGATGTTGAGAACCGTCGCCTGAGCCTCGGTCACAAACAGCTCGAAGAGAATCCTTGGGATGTGTTCGAAAGCATCTTCACAATCAACTCGATACACAAAGGCACAGTGATGAGCATCAACGACAAAGGCGCTGTTATAGCACTGCCTTACGGCGTTGAAGGATTCGCTCCCACACGTCACCTCGAAAAAGAGGACAAAACCAAGGCCAAAGTGGACGAAACCCTTGATTTCAAAGTTATCGAATTCTCGAAAGAAAACAAGAAAATCATCGTTTCCCACAGCCGTATCGCCCAGGATATGATTGAAAAAGAGAAGGCCCAGAACGAAGAAGCCGAAAACAAAGAGAAAGTTAGCACAGCAAAAGCCACCAAGAAACTGGCCGACAAGCTGGAGAAAACTACCCTCGGCGACATTGACGCTTTGGCCAACCTCAAAGAGCAGATGGACAAAAACGAACAGTAGCCCACACTTTTTATTTCATTCATAATTCATTTTTAATTGATTGGCCCCCCGCCCTGGGGGGCTTTTTTTTAAAAAACAAAGCAACATTTTCGCATCTCAGGTGTCTATATAAGGATAAACTTAACAACAAACGCCATGGATTTTTTGAAAAAAACGCTGTTACTCATAATGCTTGTCGCTGTAGCACAGATGCTTCAGGCACAAACAAACGCCTGTCAAGGTCTAAAAAATCCCATAGATTTCATGATCCATCAGAACTATTCGGGACAGACTGGCGGCGAATCTGCCGGAAGGACATCGGGCACAAGCACATATCAGCGCGACTACATGGTGATGAACTCTGCCATCATCCCCAACACAAATCTTGCGAATATTGTTACCAGCAACTGTTCCAGTAACGAAGGCAAATCCGGCAACAACGACGCCAACCGCTTTAAAATAATGGGCACGGGTAACGACCCCAACACCCGCAACCAGATGTCGTACCTGCCCACCAACTTGGACCCCACCATGATGAGTTCCATACGTCTGGGCAACACCTACGGCTGCCACGAGGCCGAGGCCCTCTATTACCAGTTTCAGGTTACGTCGAGCAATGTGCTGGTATTCCTATACTACGCCATTGTGCTTGAAAACGCACTGCACGGAACAAACGACAACCCCGAATGCATCATACGTGTGAAGAAACTCGACAACGGTGTTTTCCGCGACCTCGGAGACAGTCTATGCTACATTATACAAGGTCCTATACATAGCGATTCGGTAGGACGTGGCACATGGGCCAGTTGGCGTCTGTCGGGTAACACCAGCACCGACGCGGCATACAAGCCATGGACTAAGGTGGCTATCAATCTCTACAATTTCCAAGGTGAGACAGTACGTATAGAAGTGAAAACCGGCGACTGCTCCATGACACAGCACTACGGCTATTGCTACGTTGTGGGCGACTGTCAGCCCATGCGTCTGGTAGCCAGCGGATGCTCGCCCGGAGCCTCCAACGAGGTGGCAACCATCACCGCCCCCAAAGGCCTTTCGGGATACCAGTGGTTCCGCAGCCGCTACGGCGAACTGGGCAGCAACCAGATAAACGACCCCAACAACTACGAACCCATACCCGGCACCCGTGGACAGGACTCCGTGCTCTCCGTGTATGTCGAGGACTTCCCCGTGGACCCCACCACCGGCAACCGTGTGCAGTGCAACACCTTCAAATGTATACTCACCTCCTACCTCGACCCGGCAAAGCCCATCCGCTCCGCCCTTTATGTGAGCGCCTGTAACCAAAAGCCTACCGTCTCCATCTCCACACAGACCGCCTGCGACGGCAGCATAATTGTCATAGACCAAAGCACCACGCCTACCAGCGAAGGCCCTGTGGGCGACGACTATCCTCTCTCGCAGTGGACATTCCGCAACGGCGGCGGTCAGAGCGTCGGCACCGCCTCCGGCAGACAAGCCACATACACCTATCCCTCTGCCGGCAACGACAGCGTAACGATACGCACCATCAGTCCCCTCGACAGCACCTGCTACACCGAACGCACACTGCCCATACACATACGCAAAAACCCCAATATCGGCATCAGCCCCAGCCGCACAAGCATCTGTGCCAACGACACCATAACCCTGCGCGGTACCTGCAGCGACCCGATAGGCATTATCCGCCACCGCTGGCTGATACACGACCCCATCGACGGCGACACCACCCTTACGGGAAATCCCGTGGTGCACCGCTTTTCCAACACCTCGACGGTGGAATACACCGCCCTCAACGCCGACTCGTGCGAGAGCACCGTCAGCACCACCATTAGCATAGGCTATTTCCCCGATCTTGTCATCACAGGCGATTCGGTGGTGTGCATTGGCAACAGCAACACCCTGCACGTGAGCTGCGACCTTCCGGGCTGTACTTACGAGTGGTATGTCGATACCATGCAGACCACTCCGCTACAGACAGGTGCCGACTATACTTTCACCCCCACACGCAACGGCATTATGTTTGCCAAAGTGATTAGCCCCTACGGCTGCAGCACATGGAGCATGTTCCGCTACCGCATCCTGGTACCCACCCTCGAAGCCGACACAACAAGGATTTGCGTAGGCGACGAAGTAACCCTTTCCGGCGACGGTGCCGACTACTATTCTTGGGAAAGCTCCCCCGTCGACCCCAGCCTCGACGGACAGGACAGCGTTTCGCAAGTTGTCGTTACTCCTACCGTAAGCACCACATACACTATGACAGGCCACGGTTCCAACGGCTGTAGCGCCACACCGCTTTCCATATCGGTGGTTGTGGATCCCTTCCCCGAATTTTCGCTGTCGTACACCCCCGAATATATCAACCTGTTCGAGCCGGTGCTTTACCTCAGCGACAACTCCAGCAGCCGCGTGCGTTCCGTCTGGTTCTTCCCAACCGACGGCACCGAATACCCGACAACGGCACGTAACTTCGAATACGAATTCCAGAATGTATTGGACTACGACTCCATCCCGATACGCCTCACCTCCGCCACCATCAACGGCTGTGCGCAGGACACCACCTTCTATGTCCCTGTGGATGTGTTCACCGAATGGCTGCCCAATGTGTTCACCCCCGGACGCGACATAAACCGCAAATTCGGCCTGCTCAACCACATCAAGGCGCTTGATTTTACGATGAAGATATACAACCGCTGGGGATTGAAAGTGTTCGAGACCAACGACCAAAACGAACATTGGGACGGCACCTACAAAGGCAAGCCTTGCGAAGTGGGCAACTATGTGTGGGTGATAACCTACCGTCAGTTCGAAGGCACCGACATGGTAAAGAAAAAAGGCACGGTGCTGCTGCTGAAATAGCTTTTTAATTAGGAATTCTGAACTCGGAACTCGGAATCTCAGCCCTGAAAGGGTGACAGAGTTTCAGAATGGGTTGTGCGGTGATAGTTTGGAATATCTGTCGAAGGGCCAAAAAATTAACCACGACAATGCCACGGTAATGGAAAAGAAACCGATTTACGCCGTGTAATGGCATAATATTTCGAAATTGTAAACTATTTGCGTGTTACTGCGTGGCAGAATTACAAAGTAATCGTGAACTTCGCATTCAGCACTTGTTTTAACACAAATAAACACATAGCCACCGGTAGGATATGCTCCCGTTTGCTGTGGCCTAAATAAATACAAAAAAAGTGCCGGATATACCGGCACTTTTTTTGTATGGAATCAAGAATATTATTTTCTCTTTTTATTCAGCACTTTTTATCAGGCGAACACATTCGCCGAAGGTGCGGCGGTTTTCATCGCGTACAAAACAGCATTCATATATATTGCTGTAATCATAACCGCTATCCATACGCTGGTTTTCGAAACGGAGCGAATATGCCTCGGTGTTCGAGTAGGCTGTCGACGACCAGTAGTTGCCGGATATGCCGCCATGTCCTACAGTGGAACAGTCGCCAACACTATATTTGCTTCTTGTTCCGGAAGCGGGCAGGAATATAGCACCCGAGTTAATCAAAACCTGCATTTCGGCGGCTGTATAAGAATTGTCCGAAAACCATGCTCTTCCCTGCGAAATAACGGACTTGAAAGTTTTTCCGTTGGGTTTGGGGTCTATCCATCCCTTGGGAACGAGGAGCAGGCCGGAGAGAGCTTTTGAGTTTCCGTTTATATCGGTATATGAGTATCCGCTGCCAGTAACGCAAGCATAAGCCCAGTTGTTTCCTCTTGCAAGGCTTATAATGCACTCCCATTCTTCTTTGGTGGGTGTTCTCCATGTTCCTGCGGGATAGGTTACAGAGTTGTCGTAGGTAGAAATCTGGTTGTACATTCCCCAGTCGGAGTTGGCATAAGTACCTGTCAAATTATGTATGCCCTGAGGTCCATATTGTGCACCATACTGGCCATTGCCGCCATTCCAAGTGGGCCTAAGAGGTCGATTGTCGTACACACCTTGCCAATCGGTGGGCAGGTAGCAGGCTCCATCAAGGGTGTTGCCAGCGTCCCAGCCACTTGTTCCCCAGCCAAACAGGTCTATCCAACCATTTTGTGTTGCACGTCCATCTGCGGCTTTGGTGTTGTTTGCTGTTACAACACTGTTAGGAAACCATGTCTCATCATCATATTGTTGTCCGCCACCAATGATATCCCACGAATGTTCGGCGAAACGCCATTTGTTTTGAGCGGCATTGTACTGCAGGTTGCCCGGGGCAAATACAAAGCGTGAGCCGTCGCACAATTCAAATTCGTATGGGTTTTCGTTGGGGTCGATAACGAGAGTTGAGGTTGTGGTGTAATAGTTGCTGCGAAGCAGTGTTTGCGACGATGCTGTCTTTTTCATGGCTTTGCCTTCTACATTTATCACTTTCATGGTGATTTTGGAGTAGCTTGCAGCGGGAATCATAACATAGAAATAGGTGTATTGGCTGGTGAGCAGCTGTATGCCGCCTTGTCCGTTGTTGGTGAGGTCGAGGTACACGTCGCTACGTTCGCCGCTTACAGCAGGCATGGTAACCACGGGCAGGCCGTTGTTGTCGAAAGTGAGTTGTGCGCTGCCGCTGAGGTTGGCTCCTTCGGCGGAAAACACTATCTGACGCACTTTGTTGGCATCGCTGCTGGCACTTGGGTCGGCTTTCAAACCAACTTTCATTATGGCACAGAGGTTTTTAAACTCCAAATTCACCAAATTACCGCCGCTCTCCACACTGGAAATGGCTGCCATATAGTTGTTGTTGTCGGTCTGGTTGGCAAGCAGTTTCTGCGATTCGGGCAAAGTGATGTTTATGGCGCTGTTGCCGTTGCCTATGCTGCTGGCGAGCGACTTCGGGAAAACAGAACGATACACATCCTTGCCGCCTTCGTACGAGGTGTTGGGGCTTACGCTTCCCGAAAAGCTGGCTTTTGTGCCGTTGATAGTGGATGCTGTAAGAACGGTGTTGTTGATGCGTATTTGGTCGTCGCTGTCCCACTTCACTTCGTGGTCGGTTACATCCATGTGGGCTTTGTCTTTGGAAAGCATTGGAAGTTCAGCGCTAACATTTATTTCTCGGGCAGGACCGTAAGGTCTATCGGTTGTTTTTGTCTCAAGTTCCTCTTTTGCACATGAGAACAACATTGCTGCTGTCGCTCCCATAGCTAAAAGTACTTTTAAGTTCATTTTTTTGGTTTTCATCAATGTGTTATTTTGTTTTTTGATATCGTTTTGTTTGTATTTATTATGTCTTATCTATTTGAATATGATAAAAATACGTAATTTTGTGTTTTCCATTTCGAAAGTGCGAAGTTACACCTTTTTTTTGTTATATCCAAGAAATAAATGTTAAATGTTTTGCTCTCGAGTTAATTAGTTGGTATTAAATAGATTATTAAGGCTGTAGGTTTTGCGTAATAGCTATTTGAAATATAAAACGCAAACAAAAAAAGAGCAACGTCGCTTCTTAGCGACGTTGCTCTTTCATTGATGTTGAGAAATTGAATTCTTATTTGTCGGTTGTGTTGCGGACAAGACGCACGCCGTTGCCGTCGAATTTGTTTTCGGTATATACGGATGTTAGACGCTGGTTGTCAGGTACACCGTCAAGGCCATTAATTCTGAATGAATATGCATGTTCCGCAGCATATTGAAGCGTAACACCATCATAACTGACGATATTTGTATTGGAAGACGATGACCAATAGAAACCTATTTGATTGGTGTGGTGAATAGAGTTTGTTCTTGCTCCGCAAGCTGGCAGGAATACTATGCCGTAGCTTTCGAGCAGTTTGAACTGAGCGTAAGTGTATGTGTTGGTTTGGAATTGATTGGCTACGCCGGGAGTGAATGTCAAACCTGCAGGCATGAGGTAATAATGCATCCTATCGGGGAGGAAGAACAATCCACAAGCATAATCACCAGATCCGGAGGTGTCGATACGTCCCATACCGCATTTCAATTTGCCGTCAATTTCAGTGCGTTTTGCACCCTCGTAGGCATATTCCCATTCAGCAGCAGACAAAGTGCGCCAAGTCTGACCTACAGTTGTACCAGCCTGTTTTGTCGGGTCAGCGATGGTGGCATTCAATTCTGTATTGTGAACATAACCCCAGTCGGCATAAAGAGACTGCAATGCTTGACCTGTTGTGGAAGCAGGTATATGGGTTGAGGGATCACAGTTTGTCCAATCCCAACGTTGTCCCACATAGGCTTCTCCTGTTCCCGAGAAACTTCTAACTACATAATCGGTACCTACCGGGCCGTAACCAAATCCATACTGTTTGCCTCCCCATGCCACTGTGGAAATTGAGTTATAACTCCAAACCACATTATACGGAGCATAGTTCAAAGCACCCGAACGGTTGTCGCCAGAAGTGCCCCATCCAAATAAATCAGTCCAAATGTCGCGGCTTCGCAAATCGGTATATTTTGCATCAAATTCTGGATAACCATCTGTGGTACCATATATGTCATAAACAGTATAGTTTCTTGTAGCATCGGGAATAAGGCTGTACTGCTCGTGGGCGAAACGCCATTCGTTCCGAGCAAAGTTGTGTTGCAGGTTGCCGCCGGCGAAATAAACTCTCTGGCTGTTGGAAACGGAGATTGCGCCGCCCCAGTCTTCAAAGGCCTGGTTGATGGTGGCGGTATGTACTCTGTTGCGTCCAAGGGTTAAAGAAGTGGCCTGTTTCTGTATAATCTTGCTGCCGTCGCCGTTCCATATCTGCATCACAAGGGCTTTGTTGTTTATAGGAGGAACAACAGCGTATATTGTTACAGGGGTGCTGCCCGAAAGTGTCAGGGGAGTGGTATAAACCAGTTCTACGAGATTCGAAGGTGTGGGGTCGGCGGCGGTAAGCACGGGCTCGCCGTTGCTGAAAGTAACGTTGAAATTGCCCGAAAGGCCTTCGGTGCTGGCCAAGCGTATGCGGCTTATCTGAGCATCAACGCCGGTGGCACCCGACTGCGGGGTGATAACCATTTTTACCACCGAGCAGAGGTTTTTGAAACGGAACACCATGTCGTCAACATCGGAGCCGCTTGCCACGGAGGTGTAGGCTGCCATAAAGTTGTTTTCTACCTTTGAGGCGCCTTGGCTGAAAGTCTGCGATGCGGGCAGGGTAACAACCATGGGGGCGTTGGTGTTGGGTATCGAGCTGATAATGCTTGCGGGGAACACCGAACGATAAACGTCCTTGCCGCTTTCGATGGCGGTGTTGGGCGAGGCCGAGCCACTGAATTGGGCGTGCGTGGGGTCGTCGGCGTCAATCTCGTCCATTGTCAATGTGCCGTTGTTGACGGTAAGCTGGTCGCCCGATTCCCACATCACTTTATAGCTTGCTATATCCATGTAGGCTTTGTCGGGAGTACCAGTGATAATTTGTGCGTTTACGCCGATATGTTTTTTAGGACCGTAGGGGACTTCGGCTTTAGTTATGTCGATTTCCTCCTTCGAGCAGGCTGCGAACAAAATAGCTGCTGCTCCCACAGCTAAAAGAACTTTCAAGTTCAAGTTTTGGGTTTTCATCAATGTGTTTTTTTTTGTTTTTGATAATTAAAAAGACCTCTTGTTTTCTTTGTATTTTGTTGAATATTAACAAATATACAGCAAATCACGTTTTCAAATTTGCAAGCACAAAATTACACCTTTTTTTTGTTATATCCAAGAAATAAATGTTAAATGTTTTGCTCTCGAGTTAATTAGTTGGTATTAAATAGATTATTAAGGCTGTAGGTTTTGCGGAATAGCTATTTGAAATATAAAACGCAAACAAAAAAAAGAGCAACGTCGCTTTTTAGCGACGTTGCTCTTTCATTGATGTTGAGAAATTGAATTCTTATTCGTCGGTGGTGTTGCGTACCAGACGTACGTTGTGTCCGTCGATTTTGTTGAAAGCACCTACGTAGGACAACCCCAGTGCGTATGGTCCCCAAACGCCAGCTTGGCCATTGACATATCCAGGAGCTGTAGCGGAATTTGCATCAGCAGAGTAGAAATGCATGGAGAAACCACGTTGATTCACATGATGCCATCCGTTGATGTCGGTTGCATACACGGGAGCGGCAATGGTTGAACTTTGGTAGAATCCACCTGTGCCGTAGTCCATAAGAAAGTCGATACGTGTGCCGCCGGCGGGCAAGAAGCATGCGCCGAAAGCATCGAGTTCGTTCCATTCAGCCAGTGTGTAGGTGTTGTCTGCATAGGCGTTGTTTCCACCCGAAACGAAAGGATTGAATTCGTGGCCGCCAGGCATCAAGAACCAGTGCCATTTGTCGGGTATCAACATAAGTCCGTTTACGTATGTGCCGGGGGTAACTTCGATACGGGCAAGGCCGTATTTGAAAGCAAGGGCAATTTTGTCGATACGATTTGCACCTTGGATGAGATACAGCCATTCGGCTTGAGTGGGTGTGCGCCAATCGCCTTGTTGAGTGCGCCAGTCACCTGCCACAGGAGTAAGAGAGTTGTTGAGGTCTGTGCGGTGTGCAACACCCCAGTCGGAATTTGTGCCAGTGAGATTTTGTGCGGCGCCGCTGCTCATAGGACCGTAGCCATATCCGTTGTCCACGTCTATTCTGTTTGCACCGGCATTAGTAACTAAGCCATAGAAAGTGTGCCAAGGTTGGTAGAACATGCTACCTGCTGCATATCCTGTGCAGCCGAAGTTGAAGTGGTCGATCCACTGGTTCAGAGCGTGTATATCGTTGGCTCTTGCCAAAATGGGAGTGATGTCGGTGCCGTTTGACAAAACGTCTACAAAGTCGGGACGAGTGCTATAGGATCTGTTGTTCTGGCTGAGAGTGTTTTTCACCTCTTGCTCGGTACACATTCCATATTGTTCGTCGAAGAAACGCCAGATGTCTTGTGTGAAATGGTATTTCAGGTTGCCGTGGGCGAAATAAACGCGCTGGCTGTTAGAAACACTGTAGGTTCTGCCCCAGTCGCTGAAGGGTTGGTTAATAGCGGCGGTGTGTACTCTGCTGCGTCCGAGGGTTGTGGAGGCCACTTGTTTTTCTATCACTCTTGAGCCGTCGCCGTTCCAAATCTGCATAACAAGAGATTGGTTTGTTATGGGAGGAACAACAGCATAGATGGTCAAAGTGGTCGAAAGATCCAAAGGAGTGGTGTAAATTTTGTCAACCACATTTACGGGACTTGCACTTACAGCAGTAAGCACGGGTTCGCCGTTGCTGAAAGTAACGTTGAAATTGCCCGAAAGACCTTGGGAGCTGGCTATGCGTATGCGGCTTATCTGAGCGTCAACGCCAGAGGCACCCGACTGCGGGGTGAAAACCATTTTTATCACCGAGCAGAGGTTTTTGTAGCGGAATACCATGTCGTTCACATCGGAACCTGAAGCCACGGAGGTGTAGGCTGCCATATAGTTGCCTTCTACTTTAGTGGGGTTGGTAGCGGTAAACGTCTGCGCTGCGGGCAGGGTTACTACCATAGGATTTGCGTTTGCGGGGATGGAGCTTATGATGCTAGCCGGGTAAATAGAACGGTAAACATCTTTGCCACTTTCGAGATAGGTGTTGGGAGCGGCAGAGCCGGAGAATTGTGCGCTGGTGGGGTCATCGGCGTTAATTTCGTCCAACATAAGAAGGCCGTCGTTAACTGTGATGGCGTCGCCATCTTCCCATATCACTTTGTAGTTGGCCACATCCATATAGGCTTTGTCGGGTGTGCCGGTGATAATTTGTGCGTTGACGCCGATATGCTTTTTAGGACCGTACTTTACTTCGGCGTTTTCATCCAATTCTTCTTTTGCACATGAGAACAGCATTGCTGCGGCTGCTCCCATAACCAAAACTGTTTTCAGTTTCAAATTCAGGGTTTTCATCAATGTGATTGTTTTTAAATTAATTAGTTTTTTTCACTTGTTAATGTCTTCAGAAACACCATTTTATGTAATGCTAAACACTTTAATTTTCTGCTAATTCGCTGTATTTCAACACGTAGTACAAAAATTGGTGTTTCATTTGACGCCTGCAAAGTTATGAAAAATTTTTTTCACTGCCAAACAAAATAGCTGTATGGGGCTTTGAAAAAATGTAAAGAGTTATCGTTCAATATGTAGCAATGGCATTTTTTTTCAACTATATTGTTGATAACTTTCGGGCGCTCCTTTTTCCCGTATAAAAATTTTTTTATTTCACATATCGTATCGTTGCAGTCCCATTTTATTTGTTTTTGTTTTTTATTTTGCAACAAATCTGCACCGTTTTTTCTATTCCATTGACAAATAAATGTTTGCAAACTGCGATAAAAAAATATTTCGTAAGGCCGATTTTTTTTTGTATCTTTGCACTTTTAATCAAACTAGAAATAATGACAAGAAAAACCAACAAGGAAGCCGAAACAGAGATGCTTGCAAAGGTCGTGGCCACTGCCATGAGCGACAAAAAGGCCACCGACATAGTGATGCTCGACCTGCGAGGAGTGGCCAGCGCCCCCGCTAGCTTTTTCGTGATATGCACGGGCAACTCGCCGCTCCACACCGACGCCATCGCCGACGCCATACACGAAGCCGTGAAAAAGACTTTCGTGATAAACCCCACATCCACCGAGGGTTACGACACGGCGGAGTGGATTCTGATGGACTATTTCGACGTGGTGGCGCATGTGTTTGTGGCCAAAACTCGCGATTTCTACCGCCTCGAAGACCTCTGGGCCGACGGCAAACGTACCGAAATACAATAAAACTATTGAGCAATGGAAGAAAATAATAAGAATACCCCTCCCGACAACAAGAACAACTTCCCCAAGATGAAGAACAATCGTAACCGTTCGAGTTATATACCTTATATTATATATGTAGCCATCATTTTGGTGCTGGGGTATTTTATGTTCACCGGCGACGACGATTCCCCCAAGGATATAAACTCGGTGAAATTTTGTCAGATACTTGAAAAGCAGGACTGTGAGAAAATTGTCGTGGTGAACGGCGAATTTGCCGAAGTGTACATAAAGAAGTTGTCGATAAAGAACGACACCGCCTATAGCGACCTGAGTGGCAAAAACGAGATGGGCCGCCCCGATGTCCTGCAGAATTTCTACATCTATAAATTCGCCACTTTGGAAGGTCTTAACAGCGAGATAGAAGAAGCCCGCAACATCATCATTCAGCGCGACACCACTGGCAAGGGCCTTACCGAACAGGAGAAACGCGAAGTGATTTCGAACACCCGTTTCAACCAGACCTCCGACACCCGTACTGATGTCTGGCGTAATGTCTTTTCTTTCCTCTGGCCGATACTCTTCATCGTCCTTTTCTTTGTGGTGATGAATATGATAACCCGTCGTCAGATGGGTGGCGGCGGTGGCGGCGGCATCTTCAGCGTGGGCAAGTCGCGTGCGCAGATGTACGACGCCAAAACTCAGACCAACATCACTTTCAAAGATGTGGCGGGACTGGCCGAAGCCAAGGTGGAGATAATGGAAATCGTCGATTTTCTGAAAAATCCCAAGAAATACACCGCTCTCGGCGGCAAGATTCCCAAAGGCGCTCTGCTCGTAGGCCCTCCGGGCACGGGTAAGACGCTGCTGGCCAAGGCCGTGGCCGGCGAAGCCAAAGTACCGTTCTTCTCCCTGTCGGGTTCCGACTTTGTGGAGATGTTCGTCGGTGTGGGCGCCTCGCGTGTCCGCGACTTGTTTAAAACCGCCAAGGAGAAAGCCCCCTGCATCGTATTCATCGACGAAATCGACGCCATCGGCCGTGCCCGCGGACGCAACGCCATCTCCGGCTCCAACGACGAACGCGAGAGCACCCTCAACCAACTGCTTACCGAGATGGACGGCTTCGGCACCAACGCTGGTGTCATCATTATGGCCGCCACCAACCGCGCCGACGTGCTCGACAAAGCCCTGCTGCGCGCCGGACGCTTCGACCGTCAGATTTATGTAGAACTACCTGACATAGAAGAACGTAAGGAGATTTTCGAAGTCCACATGCGCGGCCTCAAGCTCGACGACAGCGTGGACAAGGACTTCCTCTCGCGTCAGACCCCCGGTTTTTCGGGAGCCGACATTGCCAACGTGTGCAACGAGGCAGCCCTTATCGCCGCAAGGCACGACAAGAAGAGCATAACCAAGCAGGACTTCCTCGACGCTGTGGACCGTATCGTGGGCGGTTTGGAGAAACGTACCAAAGTCATTACTCCGCACGAGAAACGTGTGATAGCCTACCACGAGTCGGGACACGCCTCCGTGAGCTGGCTGCTGCGTTGGGGCAACCCATTGGTGAAGGTCACCATAGTGCCCCGCGGCAAAGCCCTCGGCGCCGCATGGTACCTACCGGAGGAACGTCAGATTACCACCTACGACCAGATGTACGACGACATCACCTCGCTGCTGGCCGGACGTGCCGCCGAGGAGATAGTGTTCGGCGAGATCTCCACCGGCGCCCTCAACGACCTCGAACGTGCCACCAAACAGGCCTTTGCGATGGTTACATACTACGGCCTTAACAAGAAAATGGGCAACATAAGCTACTACGACTCCACCGGCCAGAGCGACATGGCGCTTACCAAGCCCTTCAGCGAGAAAACCGCCGAAACCATCGACGACGAGGTGCACCAGATGCTCGAAAGCGCCTACCAGCGCGCCAAAGCCTTGCTGCTCGAAAACCGCGACAAGCTCGACCAGCTGGCCGAACAGCTTATCAGCCGCGAGGTTATATTCCGCGAGGACTTGGAGACAATCTACGGCAAACGTCCTTTCGACGAGGAGGAGAAGGAACAGAAAGGCGAACCCTCCGCCCAGCTCCCCGACGACAAGCCCGAGACTATTGCCGAAAATGCCGACAACCCGCAGGACGACAGCGCCACCAAAACCGACGAACAATGAAAGACAACGCACGAGAGTTTATAATAAAAAATCTGCGTCAGGCCTTAGCTCTTAACGACGCCAACAACGTGGCCCCCAAGCCTACGTCGACAGCATCGGCATCGCATTTCCGCATGGTGTACAACGATGATATGGTGCTCAATTTCGTTAACAAATACATGCTCTGCGGCGGAAACCTCAACTACGCCGTAAGCAACGGCGATGTGGCCAATATCCTTAATGCGTGGATACGCGAAAACAACATAAGCACCATCGACTGTGGCACTTCCGAGCTGGCACAATATCTGCAAAACCTCGATTTGGAAACGCGCACCTTTGCCACCATCGGCGACACCAGCAAGTACGGCGTACTGCTCTGCGAAAGCCTCGTGGCTTGGGACGGCAGCATCGTAATCACTTCCAATTGTTTCGAAAACAAGGAAAAGATAGTGATGCCCGAAAATATAGTCCTCGTGGCCTTCTCGTCGCTGGTGGTGCCCGATTTGAAAACTTGTCTTGAAAAGGCCAAGGACGGACAACTGCCTATGCAGTCGCAGATACTATACCCCGAAAACCTCGACCACAAACGCATCCAGATGCTGCTTGTGGAAGACCAAAACTGATTGACAAATGGACTGGACTACCATTTTTACCACCAACAGCGAAATTGAAGCGGCCTTTGTGCAAGGTCTGCTACAAAACTCCGACATCCCTGCCGTGGTGATGAACCAGTCCGACTCCGCCTACAAATTCGGCGACATTAAAATAATGACTACAACCGAAAAGGTGATGGACGCCAACGTAGTTATAAAAGAATACCTCGAAAACCGTACGCAAAATGATTAAAAAAGTACTTACAAGAGCCCTGTCGGGCGCCGTTTTCCTTGCCATTGTGATAGGCGCCATTTTTGCCGGACAATATGTCTATTCGGCTGTGATGCTGTTCGTTGCAGTGATGTGTATGTTCGAATTTTACAGGGCTTTGCGCCAAAACGACGCCCCTGTGAAACTGCTGCCGGGCATCATCGTCGGCGCTCTGTCCTACTGCGCCATAGCCCTCGCCTGCCTCAACCCGCAGTATTTCATTCTTATGCTGCTGGCTTTCCCGCTGCTGTTCCTGCTTTTCCTGTACCAGCTGTGGCAGCGCGACGAGCGTCCCTTCGAATCCATAGCCTACACCGTGCTCGGCGTGGTGTATATTGCTTTCCCGCTGGCTTTCACGCACTTGCTGGCAAAACCCTCGTTCATCCCCGGACATACCGAATACATGCCGTGGGTGATGCTCGGCGTGATGTCGTTGCAATGGACCAGCGACACTTTCGCATACCTTACGGGAATCTCCATCGGACGTCACCCGCTTTTCGCACGCCATTCGCCGAAAAAGAGCTGGGAGGGTTTCTGCGGCGGTATGGCGTTTTCCATACTTGCCGGATACCTCATCGGTACCTATTTCGACACCCCGTTCTCCGTTGCCGACTGGATGGTGATGGGCGGCATGGTGCCTGTTACCGGCACTCTGGGCGACCTCACCGAGTCGATGTTCAAACGCAGCATGGGACTTAAGGACACCGGCAAGATAATGCCCGGCCACGGCGGCCTGCTCGACCGTTTCGACAGTCTGCTGATGTCCACCCCCTTCCTGCTGGGATATCTTCTGATAAAATATTTGTTGTTCACCTGAAAAATGTAACCCACTATGTATCTGCACAAAGAAGGACGAAAACTTGTTCTGATAATATTTCTGGCCATAGCCCTGATAGGGGTGCTTATGTATTTTACCATCGAGGTGTGGAATGTGTTCGACTATATCGTGATAGGCGCTCTGGTGGTGGCCGCGGTGCTCTTCGCCAGCTTTTTCAGGATTCCCAAACGTATCTTCACCACCGACGACAAACAGATTGTGGCTCCCGCCGACGGCCGTGTGGTGGTTATCGAAGAGGTGTACGAACAAGAGTTCCTCAAATGCCAGTGCCGCCAGATTTCCATTTTCATGTCGCCCGCCAATGTGCATGTAAACCGCTACCCCGTGTCGGGCAAGGTGGTGTATGTCAATTACCATAAAGGCAACTATTTCGTGGCCTCGCACCCCAAGTCGTCGGTGCTCAACGAGCATTCGTCGATAGGCATGGAGATGGCCGACGGCACACGCATTTTCCTGCGCCAGATTGCCGGAGCCGTGGCACGACGCATAGTGTGCTACTCCAAAGAGGGCGACGTGGTGGAACAGAATCAGGAGCTTGGGTTCATCAAGTTCGGCTCGCGTGTGGACCTTTTCATCCCCCTCGACGCCGAGGTTAACGTAAATATCGAGTCGCCGGTGAAAAACGGCGTCTCCACCGTTGCTTTCCTTAAATAGCCATGAGTGCGGATTTCTCCGAAAGTCAGATTGTTTACGAAGATAACCATCTGATTATCATCAACAAACTGCCGTCGCAGATTGTGCAGGGCGACAAAACTGGCGACCTCTGCATGGCCGACCTTATCAAAGATTACCTGAAACAGAAATACGACAAGCCGGGCAACGTGTTCTGCGGCGTGGTGCACCGATTGGACAGACCTGTGAGCGGACTGGTGATTTTCGCTAAGACGAGCAAAGCCCTGTCGCGCCTCAACGAGCAGATAAAACATCACGAGATACGCAAGACCTACTGGGCTGTGGTGAAAAATGCCCCGCCCAAGCCCGAGGACACCCTCACCGACTACCTTCTGCGCAACGAAAAGCAGAACAAGTCGTATGTGGTGAAAGCCGGCACCAGCGGAGCCAAGGAGGCGATACTGCATTACCGCACGTTGGCGCAGAGCAGCGGGGGATATTACCTGCTGGAGGTGGATTTGCAGACAGGCCGCCACCATCAGATTCGCGCGCAGCTGGCGGGCATGGGATGCCCCATCAAAGGCGACTTGAAATACGGCTTCCCCCGTTCCAATCCCGACGCTTCGATAAGTCTGCACGCCCGACGCATTGAGTTTGTGCACCCCGTGCGCAAGGAGCAGATGAGTTTCGTCGCCGACGTGCCCCAAGGCTCGATTTTCGAGATTTTTGGTTAGTTCGGAGGGCGGAACTCGGAACCTTTAGCTCGGCATTAGCCAATTCGGAAATCGGAGGTGGCTGCCGCTTTAATGGTGATAGAATACATGTGATTTGTGTGATGAAAGTAGTTGGGACGATGTTTTTGCTCCTTCCCAAGTGAGTTTTTGTAAATTTTTACAAATTTTAATTCATTGTAAATCAATTTATTGTGTGATATTTTGGAAAAATGTGTAAAATCACCTCCGAAAATATCGGAAAAATGTGTAACTTTGCACTTGAAAACATCGGAAAAATGTGTAATTTTTCACTAAAAAACATTGGAAAAATGTGATAAAATATTATGAAACGCAAGATATACAAGTATTTACAAAAATGGAGAAATTTAGAGGATAAAAGTCCTTTGATTATTGGCGGTGCACGACAGGTGGGAAAAACCTATTCCGTGCGTGAGTTTGGCAAGGAGTATGCCTCTTTTATAGAGATTAACTTCATCACAAATCCGCAATACAAGCAGATTTTCAGTAACGGATACGATGCCGAAAATGTTGTAAAGCAGATTACTTTTCTGAATCCCCGCGCCAAAATCATCCCCGGTAGGACCCTTCTGTTTTTCGACGAGCTACAGGAGTACCCCGACTGTGCCACCTCTCTGAAATTCTTTAAGGAGGACGGCCGCTTCGACGTAATCTGTTCCGGCTCGATGATGGGTCTGAACTACAGCGATATTACCTCGAACAGTGTCGGTTATAAGACAGATGTGGTGATGTACTCGCTTGATTTCGAAGAATTTCTCTGGGCAAAAGGCTATGATGACGATTTTGTTGAAGAACTGTTGCGGCACATGAACGGCATAGAACCTTTCAACGAGTTGGAAATGAGGCAACTCGCTTCTCTTTTCATGGACTACATAACAACGGGTGGTATGCCCGAGATAGTGGCAAAATATCTTGCTTCGGGTAATTTTTCGAACATCCTGCCCAGGCAACAGCAGCTTTTGAACGATTATGAGGAGGATATTGTTAAATACGCATCGGGAATGGACAAAGCAAGGATAAAGAATGTCTATCGCAACATTCCTGTTTTCCTGGCTAAAGAGAATAAAAAGTTCCAGATTTCGAAAGTCGCTGCCAATGCCCGCAGCCGCCAATATGTAGGCTGTGTTGAGTGGCTGGAGGATGCCGGTATCGTAAACGTCTGCCACTGCCTGCATTACCCCGAGCTGCCGCTGAAAGGCAACTACGATGCCACAAAATACAAACTCTATTTTCACGATAACGGCCTGCTCGTTGCCTCTCTCGACGACGAAGCGGCTTTGGACCTGCGCAACAACCACAATTTGGGAGTTTACAAAGGAGGACTCTACGAAAATATTGTGGCAGAAGCACTTGTAAAACAGGGCTATGGACTTTATTATTACACCGCCGAAAAATCGCAGCTTGAGATGGATTTCTTTGTCCGCGACGCCGACACGCTGATACCCATTGAGGTGAAATCCAAAAAAGGCACTACGCCATCGCTTAACAAATTGATAAAGAGCAGTTCGTATCCCGATGTGAAATATGGTATAAAACTCAGTGCCGGAAACATAGGGTTTAACGGAGAGATTTACACCTTCCCGTATTTCTTGACATTTCTGCTGAAACGTTGGCTGGACGGCCGCTCTTAATCAAGAAAAATCCGTATTTATCGCTTTTTACTTCTTGTTAAGCCAGTAGAACAGGAAAAAAATAATTATACAAAAATGCGTTACGCATTTTTGTATAATTGAAGTTGTTGACAATTTGACTTCTGCATGCGAGTCATGGTTAAATTGTTGATTTATTGAATGTTTTTTTTTCAAATCCGAAAAAAAATCGTATCTTTGCAGGGTGAAAAGAAAGTTTGAAAATATCACGCACAGCAGTGCTTACAAACGTTTGCACCGGCAGTCGTTGCTGGGGAGCATGCTCGTTTTTGCACCGCTGATGATTTTAATAGTGCTTGAGTTTTGGATGGACATTTGGTGTATCTGCTATGAAAGTAGTTGCCACGAAGAGCTTTTTAAAGACATGTGCTTGCGTGCTGCACCTCAGATAGAGGAATACCGCTTGGCAAACGGACAACCGCCCAAAAGTTTAGTGCAGTTTGGTTTTGGTGAGTCGGATTTCGGCCTTGGCCTTGAGTATTTTGACACCACCAATCAGAATCACAAAGAAGTGGTTTTTTGGTATTTCACTTATTCCGACGGCACATTTGTCCTTGAACATAGGGGATATGGCAATGCGCGTTTTATTTCACAGATGGACACGGCGTGGTTTCTGTATTACGACGATGAAACAGAGGAGAGAGTGGTAGAATTGGTGCGTCCGAAACATGAGTTTATTCGTTTCAAGAAAAAATAGCAAAAAAAGAGACGCAAAAATCACGTCTCTACATTTGTTATCACCCGAAAACCCATATCATCCGCACAATCTGTAATTTTTATAAGAGAACCCCTACGGGGTATCGTTTTGGTCTTGTGTTTTATATCCTATTAAAAGGTATCCCCTACGGGGAAACCTTAATTATTCATTGGCCTTTTGACCTTTTTTAGATTCGGACACACGCAGTGTGTCCCTACAAATCCAACTCCCAACTGCAAACTCAAAACTAATTACTAACTACTAATTACTCATTACTAATTATCAATTAGTTCCGAACTCCGCATTCCGCATTCCGAACTAGTACGCTCTCGCAAATATCACCCTGCGGTGGCTGGGCTTGCCGGAGTAGATGCACTTGCCTTCCTCTTCCACAGCGTCGAAGGGGATGCAGCGTATGGTGGCCTTGGTCTCTTCTTTGATACGTTCTTCGGTCTCGGTGGTGCCGTCCCAGTGGGCGAGGATGAAACCGCCCTTGGTGTCGAGGATTTCTTTGAACTCTTCCCAAGTGTCGGCCTTGCGGGTGTTGGCGGCACGGTAGTCGGCGGCTTTCTGGAAAAGGTTTTTCTGTATCTCGTCCAGAAGGTCTTTCACGCGGTTTTCGATGCCGTCGAGCGAGCAGGAGGCTTTTTCGAGGGTGTCGCGGCGACAAATCTCGGCGGTGCCTTGCTCAAGGTCGCGGGGACCGATGGCTATGCGCACGGGCACGCCTTTGAACTCGTATTCGTTGAATTTCCAACCCGGCTTGAAGGAGTCGCGGTCGTCGTATTTTACGGTGATGCCCATGGCCTCCAGCTTGCGTTTTATCTCCAGAGCCTTTTCGGAGATGGTGGGCAGCTGGTCGGGGGTTTTGTAGATGGGTATGATGACAACCTGAGTGGGAGCCAGCTTCGGCGGCAGCACAAGGCCGTTGTCGTCGGAGTGGGTCATGATAAGGGCGCCCATCAGTCGGGTGGACACGCCCCATGAGGTGGCCCACACGTATTCCAGTTGGTTTTCGTTGCTTAGGAACTTAACATCGAAAGCCTTGGCGAAATTCTGTCCGAGGAAATGCGAGGTGCCTGCCTGCAGTGCTTTGCCGTCCTGCATCATAGCCTCTATGCAGTAGGTGTCCAGCGCGCCGGCGAAACGTTCGTTGGGCGATTTCACGCCTTTGGTAACGGGCATCGCCATCCAGTTTTCGGCGAAATCGGCGTACACTTCAAGCATACGTTTGGCCTCTTCCACGGCCTCCTCTTTGGTGGCGTGTGCGGTATGGCCTTCCTGCCAAAGGAACTCGGCTGTGCGGAGGAACATACGTGTGCGCATCTCCCAGCGAACCACGTTGGCCCATTGGTTGCACAGGATAGGCAGGTCGCGGTACGACTTAATCCAGTTGCGGTAGGTGTTCCAGATGATAGTCTCCGAGGTGGGGCGGACAATCAGTTCCTCCTCCAGTCGGGCGTCGGGGTCCACCACCACGCCGTTGCCGTCGGGGTCGTTTTTCAGACGGTAGTGCGTAACCACGGCGCACTCCTTGGCGAAACCCTCCACGTGCTCGGCCTCGCGGCACATGAATGACTTGGGGATAAACAGGGGGAAATAGGCGTTCACATGCCCGGTGTCCTTGAACATCTTGTCCAGAGCGTCGTGCATCTTCTCCCAAATTGCGTAACCATAAGGTTTGATAACCATACATCCGCGTACTGCCGAAGTTTCGGCCAGGTCGGCGCGGGTAACCAGCTCATTGTACCATTCCGAATAATTCTCGGAGCGTTTTACGAAATCTTTTGCCATTATAAACTTTGTTAAATAATCAAATTTGTTTCAAATAATTACTTCTAATTCAAAAATATTTTGTATTTTTGCCGAAAGTTTTGCAATTGCAAAGTTACAAAAATATTGCAAATAAATTAAACTTAATGGAGGAATAAACGATGAAAACTAATGTAAGAACGCTGTTATTCAGCATGTTGAATGTTGTAACTTTTGTGGCGCTTTTTGCCTTTGCAGCCACTGCCACTGCACAAGTTTACGACGAAACTTACTATTCTCCCTCAAAAAATAGCAAAAAAAGCTCCGAAAATTACACCGGCGTGCAGCGTCAGACCGTGCCGGCCGATTCCGTAAACGAGGAGTATGTTGCTGTTGAATTAAACGGCGAGGAACCGGAACAGAAATCCGCCAAGCGTGTTGTTGTAGTCTACAGCGACGACGACTATTACGACTATGCGTACACCGCACGTCTGCGTCGTTTCTACAGACCTGTGGTCGGTGCCGGATATTACGACGACTACTACACCAACATGTACTGGTACACCAACGATCCCGATCTTTGGGGCGTCAGCATCTATTTAGGCTATAATTGGTGGTATCCCACATATTACTACCGTCCGTACTACTATGGCGGCTACGGCATTGCGTGGGGCTGGGGCTACGACCCGTTCTACGACTGGTACTTTTATAATCCGCCCTACTACCACCACCACTACTGGTATTCGCACCACCATCACTACTATGCTCACCACCACCACCACCATCACCCGTATTATGGCGGACACCACCATCACCACATGGCATGGAACAGCCACCACTACTACAACAGCTACGACCGCGGCTCGTTCTATTTCGGCAACCGCAACTACGGCGCCGCTTATAGCGGACGCAGCACCAACCGCACTATGGGACGTGTGGCAGTGCCAAACACCAACTCGCGTAATTTTGGTATGAAATACGAAGCTCAGACTCGCAACAGTTCGGCAAGATACACCTCCAACCTTGCACGTACAGGCAGCAACTCGTTCTCGGCTTCGCGCTCTTCGGCTACCAACACCCGCGGCACAACCACTACTTCGCGCCGCTATGGTGTGGATGTGAACACACGCACAAGCCAGAACAACGCCAACAGCCGCTACACCAACGCCAACAACCGCGGCGGACAGACCACCAACGCACGTGGAAACAGCAGCACCACAACTACCACCAACGCCCGTGGCACCGCTGCCACCACAACCACCAACAGAGGCAACTCGCGCTACAATAACGGCACAACCACCAGCAGCCGTGGCACAAGCAACAATTCGCGTTTGGAAAGCGGCTCAACCTCTTCGCGCCAAGGTTCAACGGTGTCGGGCTCCTCGAGATACTCGCGTCCTTCCGAGGCAACGGCAACACGCAACAGCCAATACACAACGCCGTCGCGTTCGGAGAGCACACAGAGCACCGTTACCACAGGTACTAACAGCAGTAGCCGTGGCAGCAGCAGCCGTTCCAGTGGCACAACCTACACTCCTCGCAACAGTGCTTCCACATTAAGCACACCGTCGAGTAGCCGTAGCAATTCGTCGAGCTATTCTTCGGGCAGCAGAAGCGGCAACAGCGGTTCGTCGTACCGCAGCAGCTCGTCCTCCACGCGTAGCAGCAGCGCACCTTCGTCGTCCACACGTAGCAGCTCAAGTTCGTCGTCGTACCGCAGCAGCGGCTCAAGCCATAGCAGCGGCTCGAGCTACAGCGGTGGCGGTTCGTCGAGAGGCGGCGGCTCGTCGCACTCTTCGGGCGGCGGCAGCAGCCGTGGTGGCGGTGGCCGTAGATAAGGAATGAAACGAAATGAATTAAATTATTGATTTAGATAAAATTTTATCGATATGAAACGCAGATTTTTAATAATGGCCACAGCTCTGCTTATGACGGCAGGGGTTAGTGCTCAGGAAGAGATTTATTTGGACTCTCCCGTATTGGATGTGTTTAATTACAGTTATCTGGGCCTGAACGGAACGGCATCGTATGTGGGTCGTGCCGGTGCAATAGGAGCCTTGGGCGGCGATTTTACAGCGGCAAGCTACAACCCCGCCGGTCTGGGATTCTTCTATTCCTCGCGCCTGTCGTTCACCCCGACTATCGATTACGCTCCGACATCATCCACTTATATGGGTGTAAAGGCCAACGCTTCGCGCACTACTTTCAAAATAGGTAGTTTCGAGATACTGCTGGCAGTGCCTACCGATGCCGCCGACGAGTCGTCGTGGCGTTCGTTCCAGTTCGGCATAGGCATGACACGTCTGAAAAGCTTCAACGGACGCTCCTACGTGCATGGCGACGTGACGCCGTTCTCGCTGCTCGACGTATGGTGCGACAACGCCAACGAAGGCGGATTGGACCAGTTTACCACACAATTGGCATACAACACCTACCTTCTGGATACAATGCCCGGCGGAAACAGGTTTTTCAACAATTTCTCGGGCAGCGTAAACCAACAGACACAGGAACGTTATTTCACCACAAGCGGCGGAATTAGCGAGATACCCATCTCGTTCTCCGGCAACTATGGCGACAAGTTTTATGTGGGTGCTACAATAGGCATTCCCATACTTTCGTACAACAGCACCTCCACTTATCGTGAGACAGCCGAAAACACTGGCGACCATTTCGATTTCAACGAGAACTACGAAGTCAATGCCACTGGTATCAATTTCAAGATTGGCGCCATCTACCGTCCGGTGGAGATGTTCCGCATAGGTCTGGCTTTCCACACACCCACTTACTACGAGGTTAAAGACGTGTATTACACCCGTATATCCAACAGCGATAACGGTGCTTCCTCCTATTCCATTGAGAGCGAGGGCTTGTACAATTTCCGCACTCCTATGAAACTGATAGCCAGCGTGGGAGCTGCTTTCGGCAACCAAGCCTCTTCGGTGGCCGGCAGCGTGGATGTTGACTACGAATTTTCGAACTACAGCGGCATGAGCTTTGCTCCGCTGGGAGATAATTACTCCGACCTTAACTACGAGAGCTGGCGAAATAGGATGAACATGCAGATTGACGAGGCTTACCGTGGCGGTCATGTGTTACGCGTGGGCGGCTCGCTCAACGTGCGTCACTGGGTGCTGCGTGCCGGTATGGCTTATTTCAGCAATCCTTATAAGAAATTCGATAATAACGAGTTTAAAAATGCCGAGGCCCTGTCGCTGGCATGTGGTTTTGGATACCAGTCCAGACATTTCTTCTGGGATTTCGCCTACGCAAACACTGTGAGCAAGGATATGGACGCTTTTGCTACATACAGCGGAAATATGATTCATTACACCAATCACAGCAACTTGTTTGTAACAACTATAGGATTTAAACTCTAACAAGATTTAGACCATATAAAAAGCCGCAACGGATTTCCGTTGCGGCTTTTTTTTCTGAAAGGGTAAGTGCCCAGCCGCAGTTTGTTTTTAGTGGGGCCACCACCGGCGGACAACGCCTATTATCCGGCCCTTGCGGTCGAAAGTGTACCATACTTTGATGGTGTAGATTGGATTGGTGGTTTCACAAACAGTGGCTATGACATAGCAGTTTTTGATTTTATCAATCATATAGATAATGCCGTTTTTGCGAAAATCGCGACCACGAGAGCTCATATCCCTTTCTATGGCATTGACGAGAGTGTCGGCTCCGGGAAAAAGGGACAAATCCTCTTTGGAAAGGCCATCGAGGTTGTCAGCGGAGACTATTTCTCCGTTTGAACGGTATATAAGCACAACACCGTCGCCGAAAAACACTCTGTAGTATTTTCGCAGCCCTTTACTGTATATAGTTACGCGAGTTACACCTGAGCTGTCGTGTTTTGCAGGTAACTGTCGTTCTACCGCTTTTGGATATTCCCTATAATTGAAAGATGTAAGTTTGTATTTTTCATATTTTTTGCGGACAGCTTTCACCAGACCTTCCGGCTCGCTGTTTCGCCCACGAGACACATGCACTGTAGGGCCGTTTATGGAGTAGTCCAAGAGTTGTCTTTGTGTGAGATTTATTTTGGCTCTCCAGTAGTAGTCGCCGCCGTCGCAGACTTGTAAAAAATGACGGTCAACGTAATGTTCTTTTGCACTTTCAGATTCGGTGAGATTAATATACACGCAGGTGTCGTTCTGCTTGTTAAGGTAGAATATGTACTGACGGATATATTGGTAAAAATATGGTGCAAGGAACACCCGTGGCACCTGATTTGCGGAGTCGGTGCGTAAATTCAGCACTTCGGCAAAAATCACTTCGGCACGTTGTACATCTCCTAATGTCGGATGATAAGATTTGGCGGAATCAGAATGTACAAAGTGTAGAAGGAAAGGTATTCCGATATTATCCTCCAAGACATAGCCTATAACCGAAGTGTCGCCCTTGCAGGCGGTGAAACGTATTGTGGTGTCGGGTTTATCCCAATGATCCCAAGGGTTGTCGCTTTTGGGAAGTTTGGTCACATCCACGGCTTCCAAAGCGGTAACGTTAAGTGGAATAAGGCGTTCGGGCAACTGAGCCAGTAGCGTTGTATGCACAGCCCAAAGCAGCATGGATATAATAATGGTTTTTCGCACGAAGTGTGTGGCGAACGACGCTTTGGAATTGGTGTTAGATGCTTTTTCCATTCTGGGTTTGGTATTGGGTTTCACTCTGCAAAGTTACAAAAAATAATCCAAAGCTACAAAAAAAAAACGCCGTGGCGAAAATTGCCGCGGCGTTTTTCGAGGGGTGAAACCCTTATTTATTTCTTTTTGCCTTTTTTGGCGTTTTTGTTGCTGGTGGGCAGTCCCAGTTTAGCTTTGATAGCGTCGGGGATGGCGTCTTTGTGCACAACGATGTTCATAGTTTTGTAGCGCACGAAAGCTTTGCTGGCGTAGAACATGCCGTGGTATGTGCCGTAGTCGCCCCAGCTGTTTTTCACCATGTAGTATTCGTTGCCCATTTGGTCGGTGGCTTTGCCGTAGATAAGCATGCCGTGGTCGTCGGTGGTTTCCCAGTTGTCGTAAGCCTGCTGGCGTTCTTCTTGGGTTACCCAGCGTTGGGGGGTGGGGTGTTTCTCGGCTTCGCTCTTACGTTCGGAGGGTTTCAGGCCTGTCCAGTGAGCCATGTCGCTGCCGAGGTTGGCGCTCTTTGCTTCGAGGTCGGGGAGCACGCAGGCACCGCTCTTGCGGCCCATGCGGAAGCCCTCTTCGCTGACGTCGCTGCCCCAAGCGATGGTGTAGCCGTTGTCGATGGCGTAGTCGAATATTTCCATAAATTCATCCAGAGGCACGTTGTAGCATTGGCTCCAGCGCCAGTTGTCCTGAATTTCGAGGACGAATTTTTCGTAGAAGGGGTGGTGAGTGTAGGATGTGATGGAGATGTAGTCGTCGGCGTTGAGGCCAAGGCTTTCGTAGAACGACTTGGGAGTGTATTTCTTGCCTTTGTAGGTGAATTCGGTGGGGCATTTGCCGAGGTATGTCTCGTGGATGTTGCGGAGGACTTTCTCCCACAGCAGCATGCCGTCCTTGCCTACCTGCATTTTTTTCAGTTTGCCTTTGGCCACGATGCCAACAACGGCGTCGGCGAAGGCCGAGAGTTCGCTGTGGTCGGAGAGGGTGTCGCCGTATTCCTGGCCGGGACGCATCTCTTCTTCAGGAACAAGGCCGAAGGTTTTCATGCCGTAGATTACGTCGTAGAACGAGCCGCCCTGCGAGAAGGATACGTCGCCGTGGGTACGTACTGCAGCTTTGGCGCGGTCGATGTAGGTGTTGGAAACGATGTACATCTCCGAAAGGTCGTATTCGCCTTTGCCCATGCGGAGGAGTTCGGCTTCGATAAAGCCAAGTCCGCTATAGCACCAGCATGTGCCGGCTTTGTATTGGTTCTTGACAGGGGTGATGGGGATTTCCTTCACTGTGGTGAACACGTAACCGCTGTCTTTCTGTTCGTCTTTTTTTGCCTCGTTTTGGGCAAAAACGCTGCCGCAAAGGGCTGCGCAACAAAGGATTAGAAGTGCTTTTTTCATTGTTGTATGTATTATTTTTTCTTTTTGTTTCGGAATTGCAAAGATACGAAAAAAAAATGAGATGGAGATGAGTTTTTGGCAAAAAGGCACTACCTCTACTGTTATTTTTGTTTAACGTTCTGTCTTTCAGTTTCTATATTCGACAAAAGACAATAAGGCTGTTCGTTGTCGTTACTTTTAACACCAACTGTAAAATTACAAAAAACTTGAATTTTAGGATGAATACGGCGTTTTGTTTAACATGAATTGCCATGAATTGACCATTAATTGATTAATGGTGTGATATTTGAACTCGAATTGCCATGACACCTGAAAGGATGATGAACTCCGAAATAATAAATAAAACCATACGAATAATTTGCCATTAATTAATTTTTGTGTGTTTCATTAAAATGATGCAATATTATCAAGTGCAAAACGTTATTTAAAACGTTGATTGTTTGTTAATTATTTGATTGATATGAATTTGAGAAAACACAAGGAATTGGTGTATTCCATTATTGGTGCCGCAATGGAGGTTCACCGTGAGTTGGGCGGAGGATTGCTTGAACCAATATACAACGAAGCGCTTTTTATAGAGCTTCAGGAAAGAGGCATTCATTGTGAGCGCGAAAAGCAACTTCCATGTTTCTACAAAGAATACAAATTAACTAAATATTATCAGATGGACTTGGTAGTCGAAGATGTAATTGTTGAGCTCAAATCGGTCAATGAACTGATTCCTGCACATAGGGAGCAGTTATTCAACTACTTGCGACTGACACGTATGCCAATCGGACTTCTTATCAATTTCGGGATGTCGAGCCTTCAAGGTGAGCGATATGCCTATTTAGACGATGACAACGAATGTGTGCTAATCGACAAAAATATGGACATCGTGTATTGAAATTTTTGGATAATTACATGGCAATTTGTGTGAAAAGTATCACATTGTTTTATTCGTGATAGTCGCTGTTCTTCCATTCGAATTTCACCGTTTCGGGGACTAGGTATTTGCCAATTTTGTAGTCGATGTTGGCTTTGTGGGCCTG
>DBXF01000059.1:0-13053 GCA_002309295.1 Bacteroidales bacterium UBA1219
ACCATTACCAACGACGGTTCGGCCATCGGCAGTCTCTACGTCTCCCTCTCCGACGGTACAAACAGCTACATCGACATTGCCGGCGGTGCCGTGGTTTATGTGCTTTTGCCTGCCATCACTTCGGGCAACCTCACAATGAGAATTTTCAATACCGACGAAAAATGTACCACAAAGACAATTTCTTCGCTCACAACAGTAAGGAACCACGTATATAACACATCGGTAAGCGGTATCACATTCAGCGAGAATCATCCGGCGCTGTTCAGCATAGGTTCTCTGCATAAAGTCTCCTTCGCGCCCGGCAATCTGCAGTGGAGTTACACCAATGGAGGAGCCACAGCCACTACACATGCTGTTGTTGGCGGCGGTACAGAAACAGGTACATTCCGTTTTGCCGAGCACCAGTGGGATTTTGTGGGTAATCTTACCGAGGGTAATGTATATGGCGTTGGCGGCGATGCGACTGTCAAGTGCAGCAATACACAGCATAGTCACACCTATAAGGGTTGGTTAGACCATTTTGGCTGGGGTACAAGCGGATGGAACAGCGGTACCTATAGCTACGGCCCTGGGTCGAAGAGCACGTATGACACAAACTATTGGCCGGGTCTCAATTATGCCAACAATCTCACAGGAGCTTTCGCCTTTGCCGACTGGGGAATTTACAACGAAATCTATAATCCTTCAACTGGAGTTACCGACCCCCCAGGCACATGGCGCACGCCAACCAACGACGAGTGGGTTTATCTGTGCAACCTGCGTTCCACACCATCAGGGGCACGTTTTGCCAAAGCCGTTGTGAACGGCGTCAACGGGCTGCTGTTGTTCCCCGACGACTGGGACCCCAGTGTTTATACGATTAATAGTGTGAATATAGGTGCGGTAGATTACACTGTCAATGTTATCCCTCTAGCAGATTTTCAGATATTGGAAGATAAGGGTATGGTGTTCCTGCCTGCCGCAGGCAATCGTGGCGGCTCAAGTGTTGCTATGGTTCTTCAGAACGGTTCATATTGGTCGTCAACGAGTTATGATAAAAAAAATGCCTATGGCATGTATTTTGGTACGGATACAAAATATGGTGGTTTATTTGTGGGGCCGGGGCTCACACACGGACGAAGCCACGGACGTAACGTGCGTCTTATACGCGACGAATTGTAAATAACAATGATAAGAAATATACAGAGGCTCGTTTTTACGGCCTCTGTTTTTTTTGTGCCCAAGGGAAGATACACGTGCGGTGGAAAAAAAGTTTTGTAATTTCGCAAAATAATCGTAAATTTGCAGTTTCAAAAAAAATAGATTTCGAACAAAAAACTACATAATATATTATGGCAAAATTTACGGAGATAGTAGGAGTCAGTGCCATCAATACCATTTCGCAAGGCACTGAAATTAAGGGAAATATCAAAGCCTCGGGCGATTTCCGCTTGGACGGCACACTCGAAGGCGACATTGTTTTGGACGGCAAGCTCGTGGTGGGTGAAAACGGCAATGTTTGTGGCAATATCATCTGCCAAAACGCCAATATCATTGGCAATGTGTGTGGCAATCTCACCGTTAAGGAGCTGCTGTGCCTCCATGCCACCGCAGTGGTGAAAGGCGACATAGTGATAAACAAACTCTCCATCGAGCCTGGCGCCAAATTCGAAGGTACTTGCAAAATGTATCAGGAGTCGGTGAGATACAACTACGCCGAGCCCGAACCCGCCGCCAACGACAACGAGGAGTAACGCTCGTTACCGACACCAATGTCCGACGACAAAAGCAAAAAATCGCCCCTGCGCAGCTATGCCGAATACTCAGCCCTCGGCATGGAAATGGTGGCTATAGTGCTGATTTGCGTCTTTATTGGCGTGAAACTTGACGACTGGGTGCCACTGAAATTTCCGCTGTTCACCCTCTTTTTTGTTGCCGTGGGACTTACGGGGTCCATAGTGGTGCTTGTGCAACGGACTAAAAAATAATCCCTTATGGAGAAACTTTTCGAAAAATGGGCAAACGAGCCGATTGCTGAAAAAAACGAGATTTCGGCCCACGGTTCGGCACGACGCTATTTCCGCCTGAAAGGCCGTAACCATGTATGCATCGCCGCTATAAACGACGATGTGCGCGAAAACGAGGCGTTTTTCTACTACTCCGACTTTTTCCGTAAAAAAGGGCTCAAAGTCCCCGAAGTATATGCCGTTTCTGCCGACAGCAAGACCTATCTGCAACAAGATTTGGGCAATCAGACGCTTTACGACATGCTCGTTGCCAAACGCGCAGCCGGACAGGGTTTCGACAAAGAGGCCGAACACCTTTATTATAAAGTGATAGTCGGGCTGGTGGCCATGCAGGCCTGCGGCAAGGAGATGGATTTCTCCCACGCCTATCCCCGCGAGGCTTTCGACAGGCAGTCCATGCTTTGGGACCTCAACTATTTCAAATACGATTTTCTGAAACTCGCCCACGTACCTTTCGACGAGCAGCTTTTGGAGAACGACTTCCAGCGTTTTGCCAATGAGCTCGAGGCCTGCGGGCTGTCGTATTTCCTATATAGGGATTTCCAGTCGCGCAACATGATGCTCTGCAACGACGAAGTTTATTTTATTGACTATCAAGGAGGAAGAAAAGGCGCTCCCTATTACGACCTTGCCTCGCTGCTCTACGACGCCAAAGCCGAAATCCCCGACGACGCCCGTAAGCGTTTGGCCGATTATTATTACCATGCATCGGGCTTGGATAAAAGGCAGAGTCGCGACGAATTCCTTTCGGCTTTGCACAAATTCACCCTTCTGCGTATAATGCAGGCAATGGGGGCTTACGGCTACCGAGGATTGTACGAAGGCAAGGAACATTTCGTAAAGAGTATAAAACCCGCACTTGTCAATCTTGGCAATATTTTGGGTAACAGTGGATTGCTCGACGGCTATCCCGAATTGTCGAGGGTGTTGCAGTCGTTGCAGCAAAGCCATGAACTTATGTACATTGTGGCAGAGCATAGCGCTCCCGTGCTTACGGTAACGGTGAACAGCTTTTCGTACAAACGCGGCCTGCCCTACGACAAAAGCGGCAACGGCGGCGGCTTTGTGTTCGACTGCCGTGCTTTGCCCAATCCGGGGCGTTACCCGCAATATCAGACATTTACTGGCAAGGACCAGCCCGTGATAGAATTTCTGCAAAGGGAGCCCGAAGTTGATGAGTTTGTGCAGAATGCCGCCAAAATGGTGCTCAAATCCGTGGAACGCTATCAGCAACGCGGGTTCGCCAATCTGCAGGTGAATTTCGGCTGTACTGGCGGACAGCACCGCTCGGTGTATTGCGCCGAACATACCGCAAAAATAATAGAGCGGGAAACCGGCTGCAAGGTTGTGATACACCATCTTGAACAAGATAGATAAAAGGCTAAAATCTTGAAAATTATGATATTGACATTGAGCTGGTGAAAAAAATGAAAATAGTTTTTCGTTATTTGAAAAAAACTGCGTATATTTGCAAAACAGAAAAACAAGAAATAAATAATATTAAATAAGTATAACACAAAGAATAACAAAATGAAAGCAGGAAAAGTAATTGCAATAGTATCTGCAGTCTTAGTGGTGCCAATTGTTATTTTGGCCATTTTGGTTTACAAAAGCATTGTAACCCCCATGCGTTTCGAGGACGAGTGCAACCGTCGTCGCGACCTTGTTGCCGAAAAACTGAAAACCATACGTACTTTGCAGGAAGCCCACAAGCAGGTTTACAACTGCTACGCCGCCGATTTGGATTCGCTCATTATCGACTTGCAGCAGGGCAAACAGCCTGTGGTTAAGAAACAGACTCTTGGCGAAATCCCCGAGGATATGACCGAGGCCGAGGCTATGAAACAGGGTCTGATGCGTCGTGATACGATATTTATGAACCCCCTCGAAAAACTGAGAGAAGAGAAGAAACTTTTCAAGGTTACCGATGGCGACACTATAATGATTACCGACGAGGATCTGAAAGATCTTAAATATGTTCCCATGACCAACAAACAGAAAGTGTTCGAGAGCGATGCTGGATTTATCGAAAGAGGCGGTTTCCAAGTGCCTGTTTTCGAAGTTAAAGTTTCTTTCGAGGATCTGCTGTGGGATTTGGACCAACAGAGCGTGATAAACAAAATTGCCGAAATCGAACGTGTCGACGGCAAATATGCAGGATGGAAAGTAGGAAGTATGGACGATCCTGTTACCGATGGAAACTTCGAGTAAAACCAAAATTATATGTCGTACACAATAAATAACTTTATTGCATCGGATACGCGTATCCAAGACGGCGACAAGAAATTATCCATTTGTCTTTCAGCAAATGGATTTTCTTTTTCCGTAGTTTCGCTAAGCGGCAAGTTGCTTGCCGTTGGCGACGTGGGCTGCGACATGCCTAAGTCTGTGGCGGCCATGATGATGCAGCTGCGCGAAATCTTCGGCAAGTTGTCGATAAACCTGCCGTCGTTTGCCGAAACGGAAGTGATAGAGCCTGTGGCGAAATTCACATGGATCCCCGAGCATCTATACAAAAAAGGTTCGGAAAAACAGTGTCTGCAACTAGTTTGCACCCTGGGACCCAAGGACGAAGTGAACGTGGAGTATTCCGAACAGATGCAGGCATACTGCGTTTTCGTTACCGAAAGTGTGATGATACCTGCACTCAAAATCCTCGCCCCCAAGATAAAACACCGCTGTCAGCACAGCGTCCTAGCCGAAAGTTCGCATGTGGCCGAAAAGAGCAAGAACAAACCCATGATAGCCGCCAATTTCCGTAGCGGAAGCGTAGATTTGGCCGTGTTTACGGAGCAGAGACTGCAGATGACGAACACCTACGCCTACACATCCACCGCCGATGCAGTGTTCCAGATACTCAGCGTTATACGCAATCTGCAGCTGCGCAAGGATTTGGCTGAGCTGACGCTGTCGGGCGAAGTTGACAAAGAACGTTATCAGCAGATACGTCCTTATTTCGCCAAGGTGAGCCTCAACACCGGACGTCCGGTTGCGATAGACGACGAAGCCCTGCGCCGTGTGTATATTTACAAATACGCGCTAACAATAAACTGATATGCGTATCATCAGCGGCACACTGAGAGGCAGGCGCATAGAGCCTAAAGAGGAGTTGCCGGTGCGGCCTACCACCGACATGGCCCGCGAGAGCCTGTTCAATATCCTCAACAATTACGTTGATTACGAGGATTGTGCAGTAATGGACCTCTTTGCAGGCACGGGCGCCGTGTCGCTGGAATTCGTGTCGCGGGGAGCCAAAGAGGTTACGGCTGTGGAGATAAATCCCAAGTGCGTGGATTTCATACGTAAGACGGCCGAACGCTTCGGTGTGGAAAATATTCATGTGGTGCGTGCTGACGTCTTCGACCTGCTGAAACGTGCTTACAAGAAATTCGACATAGTGTTTGCCGACCCGCCCTATTCCTCGCCCGACCTGCCCAATCTGCCCGACCTCGTTTTCGAAAATAACATCCTCACCGACGACGGCATTTTTATCCTCGAACATCCGCAGGAGCATTCTTTCGAGAACCACCCGCATTTTTGGCAGCACCGCAAATACGGCAAGGTTAATTTCACTTTCTTTGCAAATAAATTAGAATCAGATAATTAAACATAACAAGACGATGAAAGCAGTAGTAAAAACAAATTTCCATTTTCCGAAACAGAAAAGTCTCTACGAAGGCAAAGTTAGGGACGTTTACAATATCGACGACAAATATCTGGCCATGGTTGTAAGCGACCGCATCTCGGCTTTCGACGTGGTGCTGCCCGAGGGAATACCCTACAAAGGTCAGGTGCTCAACCAGATAGCCGCCAAATTCCTCGACGCCACCGCTGACATACTTCCCAACTGGAAAATAGCCACCCCCGACCCCATGGTGACAGTGGGCCACCGTTGCGAACCTTTCAAAGTTGAGATGGTGATACGCGGCTACCTCGCAGGCAGCTCGTGGCGCGAATACAAGGCCGGCAAACGCACCCTCTGCGGTGTGCCGTTGCCCGAAGGCATGGTGGAAAACCAGAAATTCCCCTCGCCGATAATCACCCCCACCACCAAGGCCGATGAAGGGCACGATGAGAATATTTCCAAGGAAGAGATTATCCGTCAGGGACTTGTGAGCAAAGAAGATTACGAACAACTGGAGAAATATACCTACGCATTGTTCCAACGTGGCACCGAAATGGCTGCTAAACAGGGGCTTATACTCGTTGACACCAAATACGAGTTCGGCAAAAAGGACGGAAAAATTTTCCTCATCGACGAGATACACACCCCCGACTCATCGCGCTATTTCTATGCCGAGGGCTACGAAGAACGTCTGAAAAACGGCGAGAAACAGCGTCAGCTCTCCAAGGAGTTCGTGCGCGAATGGCTTATGGAAAACGGTTTCCAAGGCAAGGAAGGACAGAAAGTGCCCGAAATGACACCCGAGTTTGTAAATCAGGTAACTGACAGATATATCGAGCTTTACGAAAAGATAGTAGGGGAGAAGTTTGTGAAATCCGAGTCCGACGACACCGCCAAACGCATCGAAACCAACGTTACAAACTTTTTGGAAAAACTGTAATTTCTAATTCGGAATTCGGAACTCGGAACGGAATTTTACTAATCACTATTTACTAATCACTATTCACTAATCACTGATTAATATGAAAAACAATTTCTTTAAGATGGTGCTTGCCTCCGGACTGGGAGTGCTTCTGGCATCGGTGGTTTTCTCGATTTTGTCGGGAATTATGATGTTTTTATTCATCATCTCTCTCGGCACCAGCGAGCAGAAAAGTATAAAAAAGCATTCGGTGCTTACTTTGGACCTCTCGCAGCCAATAAACGAGCGTGAGGCCACCACGCTTCAGAATTTCATGTTCAACGAAAAGACCATTGGCTTGAACACCGTGCTGGCAGCCATCGAGAGCGCCGCCACCGACAAGAAAATCGAAGGCATTTTTCTGAAACCCGGAATTACATACACTGGCGGATGGTCCACCACACAGGAAATTCGCGACGCCCTTGCGAAATTCAAAGAGAGCGGCAAATTCGTTTATGCCTACGACGATTACTACACACAAAAGACCTATTATCTGGCCACCGTGGCCGACAAGATATACCTAAACCCCTCTGGAATGGTGGAGTTTACAGGTATTGCCGCCGAAGCCATGTTTGTCAAGGACCTTCTGGACAAACTCGATGTGAAAGTAGATTTGATTCGTCCAAACAGCAACGCATTCAAGAGTGCCGGCGAGATGTACACCATGGACAAGATGAGCGAGGCCAACCGCGAACAGATACGCACCTACATAAAAAGTATATGGGATGAAGTGTTGCCGCAGATGTCCGAAGCCCGTGGCATTTCGGTGGATTCGCTCAATATGATTGCCGACAACCTCTCCGCTTTCCTCGCCAACGATGCTTTTGAGGCAGGTCTGGTGGATGTCCTTGGTTTCGAAAACGATGTCAAGGAGCAGATGTACGAGGATATAGAAGGACTTAACGTGTTCTCCAACATGCATCTGGTGAAACTCTCCGACTATCCGATTAAGGCAAAGAAAAAATCTTCCAACAAAATTGCCGTCATCTATGCCGAGGGCGAGGTGCAGATGGGCAAAGGCTATGATGTGGGAGTGTATCAGTACAACACCACCAAGGCTTTAGACGAGGCTGCCGATGACGACGATGTGAAAGCCATAGTATTGCGTGTGAATTCGCCGGGAGGCGTGGCAACGACCTCCGAAGTCATCACAGATGCAGTGCGCCGTGCCAAGAAACATAAACCCGTCATCGTTTCCATGGGCGACCTTGCCGCTTCGGCCGGATACGAGATTTCGTGCTACGGCACCAAGATAGTGGCCATGCCCACCACAATAACAGGCTCCATTGGCGTTTTCGGCATGTTGCCTGAAGTGGGCTCGATGCTTAAAAACAAATTGGGCATAACTTTCGACACTGTTACCACCAACCGCAACTCGGCAGCTTTGTCCATGACACGTCCGCTGTCGGCTGAAGCAAGAGCCATGATGCAGAAAAATGTGGAGGATTTCTACCAGAATTTCATCAGCCGTGTGGCCGAAGGCCGTGGCCTCGATGTCAATTATGTGGATAGCATCGCCCGTGGCCGCGTGTGGACAGGCCGTGATGCCCTGGCACTTGGCTTGGTGGACACCCTCGGCGGTTTCGACGTGGCACTCTCCATCGCAGCAAAAGAGGCGGGTATCACCAAATATTCTATAAAAGTGTATCCCGAAGCTCCCAACAGCTTTATGGAACTGCTCAATATGACCGATGAAGATGCCAGAGCCAAAGTGCTTCTGCCTACTCAATATGGCAAATATCGCTATTTCAGTGAGATAGAAAGGATGTGCGACGCCGGTCCGTTGCAGGCACGTCTGCCATATTTCATCAATATGTAAAATGACGAGGAAAAAAGCTATCGCACACCTCAAGTTGTTGCATGGCGGGAAGTGTACCGCTTTGGTGACAGGGGCCACTTCCGGTATGGGTTTGGAGTATGCCCGTCAATTGGCCGAATTGGGTTGCGACATTGTGATAGTGAGCAATCAGGCCGACCGTCTGCCGCAGGTTGCCGAAACCTTGCACAACGATTATGGCGTGGATGTTTGGCAGTTGTACAAAGACCTTGCCACCACCTCCGCCGCTCAGGAGGTTTTCGACTTCTGCACCCGGAACGGCTTGCAAATAGACATACTTGTAAACAACGCTGGAATGTTCTTTTTCGAGGAACAGAGCGAGGCGAATTTCGCCAAAGGCGAGAAAATGCGGCTTTTGCATATCGAAACGCCCACCCGATTGACGTTGCTTTTCTCCGAAGAGATGAAGAAACGCCGTTGCGGATACATCCTCAACATGTCGTCGATGGCGGCCAAGATTCCCGCTCCGGGCTTGACTTTCTATGCCGCCACCAAAGCCTATCTGCGCAGTTTCACCAAGTCGATGTTTTTCGAGTTGAAACACTATGGCGTGGGCATAACGGCTGTGTGTCCGGGCGCTGTGGCCACGCCGCTTTACAATCTTAGCGAGCAGAAACAGAAATTGGCAGTCCGTATTGGCGTGATGCGTACCCCTCGGAGACTTGTGAAATCGGCTCTGAAAGCCCTTTTCTGCAAACGGCGGTGCGTAACGCCCGGATTTATAAACCATATAGCACCGGGTGCGGTGAACGCCCTGCCACATTGGTGCGTGATGAAATTATGGAGAAAATTCAAATGAACATAAAAGCAAAGAAAACAGCGATTGTCGCCGCTTTGTTGGCGTTTGTCGTGCAAGCCCCAGTCTTTTCGCAGAAACTGAAAAAAGTGTCGTACGGCGATTTCGAGCAGTGGATAGTCCGCGACATCGAGGAGTCGTTCCTGCTTGGCGGCAACACCCGTCGCATCTACGACATCGGGAAAACGGACACCATCAAAGGCAATCAGGTGCTACGATCCACATCTATTTGGGGTACTGCCAACGCCTTCGCCAAAGTGGCGGGGGTTGTCAAGACAAGTGTCTCGGTAACGCCGGAAAAAGGTCCCACGGGCTATTGCGTTAAGCTCGTGAACCGTCTTGCGTCGTGCAAGGTGATAGGACTGGTGGATGTGGAGGTGCTTGCAGGCGGTAGTATCTTTTG
Organism: Bacteroidales bacterium UBA1219; assembly: GCA_002309295.1. Lineage (GTDB taxonomy): Bacteria > Bacteroidota > Bacteroidia > Bacteroidales > P3 > UBA1219. Next base: position 9,629 of record DBXF01000059.1, read on the forward strand.
GGGACGTAACATCGAGCCGATAAGCAATGTGCGTCATCCTTACAAAAATATGAACTGGGGCGTGCCTTTCACTCAAAGACCGTCGGCGCTGGTGGTCGACTACAAGGCAAATATTTCGAAAAGCGGCATAATAACCCGGTGCACAAGTACCAGCAAATCAACCTACAAAGGCGACGACCCTGCCGAGATGTTCTTGATTTTGCAGAGTCGCATCGAGGATGAGAAAGGCAACATCACCGCCAAACGCGTGGGCACAGCGTGGGTGCATATCGACAAGTCGTCGGGCGGATGGGTGAAAAACTTCCGTATCCCGATGATTTATGGCGATGCCTCTAAAACAGCGGGTTACAAGCCCTATATGGGACTTATCGGCAAAGACCATGAACGTTGTTTCTATGCCAAAAACAAGAAAGGCAAGCTGGTGCCCATCGACGAGAATGCCTGGGCCGACGCCGACGAGCAGCCCACACACGCCATACTAATGATAACCTCCACCAGTCAGGGAGCCTACTGCGGCAACTTGGACAATGTGCTGTGGGTGGACAATGTAAGACTTGAATATCCCGAATGATTATGGACGAGGAAATACGTATCGACAAATGGCTGTGGGCGGTGAGGCTCTACAAGACCCGCTCGCAGGCGGCAGAGGCGTGTCGTGCAGGCAAGGTGAAGTTTGGAGGAATTCCCGTTAAGTCGTCGCACACAGTGAAAGTGGGCGAGGTTTATGAACTCACCATAGAGCAGCTGCACAAGGTTGTGGAGGTTAAAGCCTTGCTGCACAACAGGGTAGGAGCGAAGCTGGTGCCCGATTACCTTCTCGACCGCACCCCCGAAGAAGAATACGAACGCATTCAGATGATACGTCAGTACAATTTCGAGCGCCGCGACCGTGGCACTGGCCGTCCCACCAAGCGCGAGCGTCGCGAGATGGATGAGTTTAAGGGGTTCTAATTAATTCGTTATTAGGGTGTTAGAAGTTTAAAGGCTTTCCAGCCTTGACATATTGTGTGTCCGGAGTTTTTTCAGTTCCGAAAACCTCTTTGGTTAACCTTTGTTTTTATTTTTGTTAAACTTACGTAAAAGTTTGTAAATCTGTAAAAAAAATAGTAAATTTGCAAGATTTTTCTTTTGCAAGAAGAGTCTTATTTTAATAAGATGGTAACAATGCGTAAAAACCACATACATAGATTTTTAGCTGCATTTTTGCGGCCTGCGTTGTTATTTGTCTTATTGATTGTTTGTGCAAGGGCTTTTGCTCAACAGCCACGCTATACTACCGATTCCGTGATTCATGCTTGTGCCGGCACATCCTTGTCTGTTGAAATTGAGGATGATTTGTTTGGTGGTTATACCGATATTTCTGTGACTGAGGATACGGTAATAATCGTCAGGTATCCGCGACCATCTGGGCAGGACAGTTTGGTGCGTTACACTTTCTTTTTCGACACCATGCTCCGCGACTCTATATACTTGGATACACTATGTAAAGGGCAAAATTTTGTGTATGAGGGTGTTAGCTATACCACAACAGGAAAGTATGTCATCAAATGGCAGAGCGATGGAAACTCGTGTTGGAACAAATCGATTTTGGATTTGACATTCAACGACACCTTCAATATCAATATTTACGACACGATGTGTACCGGTCATCCGGGTAAATACTCCTATATGTTCCCGCCAGGGTCTGTCATTATAGAAGGAGATTATATTTTTAATTTGATGACGACACTCGGTTGTGATAGCATTGTCAATCTGCATGTTACTATTCCCGATTCGTTTTTGGTGCTTTCGTACGACACTGTTTGTGCAGGATCGTCGTACGAGTACTATGGTCGTGTTTATACGGATTTAGGGGAAGGAGATACCATCCTTGCCCACTCTTTTACCACCATATATGGTTGCGACAGTACGTTGGCGTTGGTTTTGCATGTGCTTGATACTCTTAGCGATACCATTTATGATACTATTTGTGCTGGAGCATCCTTCGACACCAACGGACATAAGGGTTACCTTCCGGTGAACGGACAGAACTATCCGCCTTATTATGTTCAAGGTGTTTATACTCAGAATCTTAGAGATACCGTCACGGGATGTTTCCACAATCTGGTGATATTTCTGACGGTGAACGACACACTGCGAGATACAATCTATCCTGTAATCTGTGCGGGAGAGACCTTCGACACCAACCGACATCACGGCTACGTGCCGGTAAGCGGGAGTAACTATCCCCCATGCTCGAATAGGGGATTGTACACACAATATCTCCGCGACACGGCAACGGGGTGCTACCATAACTTGGTGATTTTCTTGATGGTAAATGACACCTTCAGGGATACCATAAGGCCTGAGATTTGTGCCGGTGGCACTTACACCATCGGCGACAGCTCGTATGTCCTGTCGGGCGTCTACCCGCAGCATTATTATACGATAAACAATTGCGACAGTACTGTAGTTGTGATACTTACGGTGAACGATACGTTGCGCGACACCATCCGCCAAGTAATATGTGCAGGTGCAAAATTGGACACCAACGGACATCTCGGCTACAGTCCTGTGAGCGGTCGCAATTATCCGCCGTATTACACGCAAGGCGTTTATACACAGTATCTTCGTAATTTGTCAACTGGCTGTTTCCTTGATTTGGTGATAGACTTAAGGGTGAACGATACTTTGCGGGATACAGTACGACAGACGATTTGTCCTGGTTCGGTGTTTGTCGTAAACGACAGCTCTTACACACAGCCGGGAGTGTATCGGCAATATCTTCGCGATGCCGACAGCTGTTTCCACGACTATGTGGTGAAAATAACGATGAACGACACCATCCGCGACACTGTTTATAGAACACTGAGATCCGGCGAATTTTTCGATACTAACAATGTAAGATACCAATATACAGGCGTTTATGTCCAGCATTTGAGAGATTCGGCAACTAATTGTGCCCGAAATCTGGTGATAATTATTACCGTAAGCGATACGTTGAGACGAACAATATGTGCCGGAGCAAATCTCGATACCAATGGTGTAAAATATTATAACACAGGTGTCTATACTCAGTATTTGTTTGATAGCCTGACAATGCATTATTATTATTTGATAATAGACTTGCATGTGAACGACACCCTCCGCGACACCATACATCCAGTTATCTGTGCTGGAGCACGTTTTGACACCAACGGCCACCTCGGCTATAGTCCGGTGAGCGGCGTGAACTATCCGCCGTACTATGTTCAGGGCGTTTATACACAGCATCTTCGCGCCCCCGACAGTTGTTTCCACAATTTGGTTATCGACTTGACGGTGAACGACACGATACGCGATACCATACATCCTGTGATTTGTGCCGGAGCACGTTTTGACACCAACGGCCATCTCGGCTACAGTCCTGTGAGCGGAGTGAACTATCCGCCGTACTATGTGCAGGG
>DBXF01000059.1:13089-13214 GCA_002309295.1 Bacteroidales bacterium UBA1219
TGTTTCCACAATTTGGTTATCGACTTGACGGTGAACGACACCATCCGCGACACCATCCATCCCGTTATTTGTGCCGGAGCACGTTTTGATACAAACGGCCATCTCGGCTACAGTCCTGTGAGCGG
>DBXF01000059.1:13270-13824 GCA_002309295.1 Bacteroidales bacterium UBA1219
TGTTTCCACAATTTGGTTATCGACCTAACCGTCAATGACACCCTGCGCGACACTATCCATCCCGTTATCTGTGCCGGAGCCCGTTTCGACACCAACGGACATTTAGGTTGTTCGCCCGTGAGCGGTGTGAACTACGGTCCGTACTATTATCAGGGTGTTTATACACAGCATCTTCGTGCCCCTGACAGTTGTTTCCACAACCTCGTAATCGACCTGACTGTCAACGACACGATCCGCGATACCATCCATCCAGTGATTTGTGCCGGTGCCCGTTTCGACACCAACGGACATTTAGGATGTTCGCCCGTGAGTGGCGTGAACTACGGTCCGTACCACCACCAGGGCGTTTACACCCAGCACCTTCGTGCTCCCGACAGCTGTTTCCACAATTTGGTTATTGATTTGACCGTAAATGACACCATCCGCGACACCATACACCCCGTGATTTGTGCCGGAGCACGTTTCGACACCAACGGTCACCAAGGCTGTTCACCTGTGAGCGGTGTGAACTACGGTTCGTACTACAATCAGGGCGTCTATACACAGCACCTTCG
>DBXF01000059.1:13845-13988 GCA_002309295.1 Bacteroidales bacterium UBA1219
CCCGACAGCTGTTTCCACAATTTGGTAATAGATTTGATGGTGAACGACACCCTCCGCGACACCATACATCCTGTCATTTGTGCCGGTGCTCGTTTCGACACCAACGGACATTTAGGATGTTCGCCCGTGAGCGGTGTAAATTA
>DBXF01000059.1:14020-14240 GCA_002309295.1 Bacteroidales bacterium UBA1219
GTGCTCCCGACAGCTGTTTCCACAATCTTGTAATAGACCTAACAGTCAACGACACAATACGTGACACCATCCATCCCGTCATCTGTGCCGGAGCGCGTTTCGATACTAACGGACACTTGGGATGTTTGCCCGTGAGCGGTGTAAATTACGGTCCGTACTACAATCAGGGCGTCTATACCCAGTACCTACGCGCACCCGACAGCTGTTTCCACAATTTGGT
>DBXF01000059.1:14286-15354 GCA_002309295.1 Bacteroidales bacterium UBA1219
CATTTCGATACCAACGGACATTTAGGCTGTTCGCCTGTGAGCGGTGTGAATTACGGTCCCTATTACTATCAGGGCGTTTACACACAGCACCTCCGCGCTCCCGACAGCTGTTTCCACAATTTGGTTATTGATTTGACCGTAAATGATACAATTCGCGACACCATACATCCTGTTATCTGTGCTGGAGCCCGTTTTGACACCAACGGACACCAAGGATGTTCGCCCGTGAGCGGTGTAAATTACGGTCCATACTGCCATCAGGGCGTTTATACGCAGCACCTTCGCGCTCCCGACAGCTGTTTCCATAATCTGGTAATTGATTTGACTGTCAACGACACCATCCGCGACACCATTCATCCCGTCATCTGTGCTGGAGCCCGCTTCGACACCAACGGACACCAAGGATGTTCGCCCGTTAGCGGCGTGAATTACGGTCCGTACTACAATCAGGGCGTTTATACGCAGCATCTTCGTGACACCACAACGGGTTGTTTCCGCAACCTTGTTATCGACCTAACTGTCAACGATACCATCCGTGACACCATCCATCCCGTTATCTGTGCTGGAGCCCGTTTCGACACCAACGGACATTTGGGCTGTTCGCCCGTGAGTGGCGTGAACTACGGTCCGTACTACAATCAGGGCGTTTACACACAGCACCTGCGCGCCCCCGACAGCTGTTTCCACAATCTTGTTATTGACCTGACTGTTAACGATACCATCCGCGACACCATACATCCCGTTATCTGTGCTGGAGCCCGCTTCGACACCAACGGACACCAAGGTTGCTCGCCAGTGAGCGGCGTGAACTACGGTCCGTATTACTACCAGGGTGTTTACACACAGCACCTTCGTGCCCCCGACAGCTGCTTCCACAATTTGGTTATCGATTTGACGGTAAACGACACCATCCGCGATACTATCCACCCGGTTATCTGTGCCGGAGCCCGCTATGACACCAACGGACACCAAGGATGCTCGCCAGTGAGCGGTTTGAATTACGGTCCGTACTATTATCAGGGCGTTTATACGCAGTACTTACGCGCCCCCGACAGCTGTTTCCACAAT
>DBXF01000004.1:0-191 GCA_002309295.1 Bacteroidales bacterium UBA1219
ATCTCGCTCTGCATATAGGCCCGGATCGTGTCGTTGCGGGTGTCGGCGTAGTGGCACACCTGACCGTCGGCAGCGAGGTAATCGCCTGTCTCGGTGGAGATTATGTAAAAGATATCGACAGCCGCGTTGCGGTCTTGGATATACCATTGCGAGTTGTCGGCGTAGTCGGGGGCAGGGGGGATGGGCTCCGA
>DBXF01000004.1:223-36897 GCA_002309295.1 Bacteroidales bacterium UBA1219
GCCGTAAGTGTCAGAAATACAGCGTAAAATGCAGGTTTGATTTGGCGTTTCATTTCTGTTCCCCTTCGTGCATTTGTATCAACGAAAAGATGGAGTAGTTGAGGATGTCGTTGTAGCTGCCTTCCACGCCTTCGGAGACGAGGGTGCGGCCATCGTTGTCCTCAATCTGTTTCAGCCGTTTCAGTTTCATCAGTATGATGTCCACCATCGAGCTTACGCGCATCGAACGCCAGGCCTCGCCGTAGTCGTGGTTTTTGTCGAGCATCAGGTTCATTGCCCCGATGGAGTGCTTGTCGTAAAGTTCCATGGCGCGCTCCAACGGCAGGTCCTGCTCGCCGTCGAGTCCCAACTCGCACTGTATCAGCGCCATCACCGAGTAGTTGACCATCGCCACGAAACACGACTCAATGTCCTCGTCGATTTTGGCCACGCCGCACATCTGCACGCTGCGTATGCGGTTGGCTTTGATAAAAATCTGGTCGGTGAGCGACGGCAGACGCAAAATACGCCACGAAGTACCGTAGTCGCGGGTTTTCATCTCAAACATTTTGCGGCATACCGCAAGTTCTTCCTCAAATTCTTTCTTGGTGTTCGACATTTTTTTGCGAAATATTATTTTTTTTCGTATTTTTGCAACCGATTGCAAATTGTCCGCATCTTGCCCGTATCAACGGATGCGACTGTTGTCTGGCTTGGTGCAACGATTTGTCAGTCAGCTGTATATGCTTTTGCCGTAAAGGCGATAATAAACTACAAATATACACAAAATTATCGAATAAAAAGCAGGTATATAAAAAAAGTGGGACGCAGTTTCTATAAATCAGGCACTTATTTGCCTTTGAACGAGGGACCGGCGTCCGTTTGAAAAGAAAGACAGACATGCTGCTGCGAAAAAAGATATATGATGGCGAAAAGCCGCTGGTTATGGGCATTCTGAACGTAACTCCCGACTCGTTTTACGACGGCGGACGTTACCTTTCGGACGAGGCCGTCGTTAGTCGTGCCCGCACCATCGTTGCCGAGGGTGCCGACATCATCGACATAGGAGCCGTCTCCACCCGTCCCGGTGCCGCATTGCCCGACGAGGCCGCCGAGCTGCAACGCCTGCTGCCCGTGCTCAGGCTGGTGCGCTCCGAGTTCCCCGAAACACCCGTCTCCATCGACACTTTCCGTGCACGCGTGGCCGAGCGCTGCGTGGAGGCCGGTGCCGACATCATCAACGACATCTCCGGCGGACTTTTCGACGACGCGATGCTGTCCGCCGTGGCACATCTGCAGGTGCCTTACGTGCTTATGCACAACCGCACCACCCCCGACCGCATGGCGCACGACACCCACTACGACGACGTGGTGGCCGAGGTGATACGATTCCTCTCCGAAAAACTCGACATCCTGTATCGTCTTGGCGCAAAGGACGTTGTCATCGATCCGGGCTTCGGCTTTGCCAAGACTTTGGAACAGAACTACGAGCTGATGCAAAACCTCGACGCCTTTGCCGTTTTCGACGAGCCCCTGCTGGTGGGAATCTCACGTAAGTCGATGATTTACAAACTACTCGGCAACAGCCCCGACGACGCCCTCAACGGCACCACGGCCCTCAACACCTACGCCCTTCTGCACGGCGCAAAAATACTGCGTGTGCACGACGTGAAAGAGGCCGTGCAATGTGTGAAAATAGTATCTCAACTAAAAAAATAACATCCGATGCAACTGCTTTTATTGAAAGGACTTCTGAACTTCTCCATCATCGACGCAATCGACATCATACTGGTTGCGCTGCTGCTCTACGGCATTTTCAAGCTGGTGAAAAACACCAACGCCATACGTATTTTCTTGGGCATTTTCGTTATCTACATCCTTTGGCAGATTGTGGAGCTGCTGCAGATGCGGCTTTTGGCCGACATCCTCGGCAAATTCATCAGCATAGGCGTGCTGGCGCTGGTGGTGGTGTTCCAACCCGAGATACGGCGTTTCTTGTTGCTGCTCGGCAGCCGTCCGTTCAAGGATACCAGCAAGATTAACCTTTTCAAGCATTTCACCACCCGCAAGAAAAACATGCAGCAGCTGGAGCCGGTGATACAGGCCTGCCAGCGTATGGCACAGACAAAGACCGGCGCACTTATCGTTTTCGGGCGCGGCGGCGACCTCAGCGAGATTATCGACACCGGCGAGAAAGTGAACTCCGCACTCTCGTCGGCATTGCTGGAGACCATCTTTTTCAAGAACACCCCCCTTCACGACGGCGCAGTGGTGGTGGACGGCAACAAGATAGTGGCCGCACGCTGCATACTGCCAGTGTCGTCCAATCCCGACATAAACCCCAACCTCGGACTGCGCCACCGCTCGGCACTTGGACTTACCGAACTTACCGATGCCGTGGCCATTGTGGTTTCTGAGCAGACAGGCTCAATGTCCCTTGTAGAAAGCGGCAACATACAGTACAACATTTCCACCACCGAACTGCGCGAAAATCTCGGCAAACTGCTGTCCGATTTCCAGGCGTAACACGTTACAAATCCGACACGACGGAAATGACTACAGTTTGGAGAGAGATAATAGACATAAAGCAACGTGGGAATCTTTTCTTAGTGAGTTGAAAGCCGCAATTGACGCAAGGCAATATTAAAAGAAAAACGCAGTCTGAGAAGACTGCGTTATATTTTTGTTGATTTTCTGTCAACACGTATATAGTTACAAAAAAATGATCTCTATCTCTCTATCTATCTCACATCCCGCACCAACCGCACAGAAAGGAAATCCCACTTTTGTAAATAATTACCACTTGGTTTTAAAGAAGGTTTATACCCTCCATCAATAACATACAAACCAGTTGCATATTTGTAATCTGGATGGGCTTGATTTGTCCAATAATGACCATTTGTACTTTGATAATCAAATCGCTGACCATATTGGCTATATCTCATTTTTCCTGCACCTGGAAGAAATGCACATCCAAGTGCTTCAAACTGACGGAACTGACTTTCAGTTAGGTTAAAGTGATACTTATTTGAACTATTTATTTCATTATTTTGTATATCACTTAATATTGAAGTTATTTCCGCCTTTGAAGTACTATCGGGATAAATCATCATACCAAAAATTATTTTGTTTGACGGCAATTCAATTTCTACAAGACTGAAACGACATGTATCTTCCCTGCTCCCTCTTGTGTACAACAAATAACGCCATTCATTAGTGTCCATCACGCGCCATGTGCCGTAAGGATCATAATTATGGGTTTTGGGATTATAGATAGCGTTGAAAGCACCCCAATCATAATTCCCTAATATACTATTTTCGCAATAATAAATCTTGTTAGAATTATAGCTATGTGTAGAATAATAATATGGCCTTGAGTCTAAGTAGCCGTCACCGCCCCAGGCAAAAAGATCAATCCAGCCTTGGTAACCTTCATCATAAGAAATAGAATTAATGGGATTTGACCCAACCATGACTGTGTCTCCATGCGCATTAACATTAGCAGCACCTATAATGTCGTACTGGTTCGGGGCGAAGCGCCATGTGCCATTGTTATACCCGCTACCGTTGATGCTATGCGTTGTGGGGGTGGAGCCGCCGTTGGTATACGACCACTGCAGGTTGCCAGGGGAAAAAATGACTTGCTTGGTAGCACTAACGGAGAAATAGTGCAAGCCGTCGCCGCCTTCGCAAAAACAGAGGTCGCTAACGCTATTGGTATAGATATTGTTCCTTGCTAAAGTTGTAGAAGAAACCGTCTTGGAGCTTTTATAGTTGTCGGTATTATACACCTTCATGGTAAGGTCTTTGGAGGCAAATGGGGGCAGTATTACATACACATCGGCACCGGAGGTGAGGTCTATGTAGCTATTTGTACCGTCGGTAAGGTTTACGGTAATCGTTTGGGTTGCACTGGCGGCGGGGGTAATAGTGGGCGTAGCGCTGTTGTCAACCGTAAAATCGCCTGCCAGAGCACCGTTGGTGGTTGAGAACTCTATACGGCTGGCACGTTTGTTGGTGGCACTTGCATCGGCGGTGAGGTGCAGCTTAAGCACGGCACCGAGGTTGCGCATCTGAAACATAATTCTGTCCTCGCCAGAGGGTACAGATGCATAGCCTGCCATAATTGTGTTTCCTCTGATGGCATTGACAGAGGCATCGTAAGTCTGTGTTGCGGGAAAATTAAAGGTAAGTGTAGAGGCGGTGAAATTGCTCGGTATCGTGCTGCCGCTGGCGGCTCCTGCAATGGCGGTGGGATACACGGCCCAGTAGATATCGTTGCCGCTGTAAGGTATGGCGTAGGTGGTTCCTTCGAACTTGGCCGTTACGGCATCGGCGTTCAAGCTGGTCAAAGGCACGTTGGTGCCGTTGATATTGAGTGCGTCGGTCAGCTCCCATTTCACCTTGCGGCTGTCGGGTTCGTCGAGGTATGCCTTGTCGGCTGGTTGGGGCAGACTGGCGGAGGTGGTTATGTGGCGCTCAACGCCGATAATGTGTTCTAAAGCTTGCTCCATGGAAAAAGACTCTTTTTTGCACGAGGCAACCATTACAACAATTGTAATTATTGCAACCACAATGCCTATAGTTTTGAATTCGTTCTTCATTATATTTCTGTAATTATTATTATCGTTATACATTAGTGGACTTCTAATTTTTTATATTATTTTTAATTTTATAGTCATTCTATCTATTTGATTTTTTGCGAATTCCGATAAAAAAATGCGGATAAAACGAAGATGCAAAGTTACGATTTTTTTTTCTTATTTAACAAGTTTTTTTCAGACATTTTTATGTGGGGGGGGGTAATTTATTGCTGTTCAATGTGTTACGCCCATATAAATTCATCCCGAGACGCAGTATCTGCTCGTTGCGGCAACATATTGTATAACATATCCACCAGCGAACTGCGCGAAAATCTTGGCAAACTGCTGTCCGATTTCCATGCGTGAGGATTGCAAATCCGACACGACGGAATCTCAATAACCCCCTTCAAGAAAATCGCAGATTTTCGCAGAGTGGGGGACACAAGCCCCCGGATAATATTCCTGTCGGAGACACGCGACCTTGAAGACATCAAAAAATCAGTCAATTATACCACTATAGCGAAACGTTTACAGTTCACTTGTAGTTTCTTAGCTTCTTGACAAATCAACCAGACCACCGACCTCAGACCTTCGACTAAAGACCTTCGACCACAGTTCACCAAAATCAAAAAAAAATCGTATATTTGCAAATTTGGATATTTCGGACTTTTTGTTCGAAAATAATAATAATGTATTGAAAGTCAAAAATATATGAAAATAGCAGTAGTAGGAACCGGATACGTGGGGCTTGTAACAGGCACCTGTTTCGCCGAAATGGGCGTGGATGTAACCTGCGTGGACATCGACAAACAAAAAATAGAAAACCTCAACAACGGCATAATCCCCATCTACGAGCCGGGCTTGGAGCCTATGGTGAAACGTAACGTCCAGGCCGGACGTCTGCATTTCACCACCGACCTGCGCGACTGCCTCGACAGCGTGGAGGTGGTGTTCAGCGCCGTGGGTACCCCGCCCGACAACGACGGCAGCGCCGACCTCAAATTCGTCATCGACGTGGCCCGCACCATAGGCCAGAACATGAAACAGTATGTGCTGGTGGTTACCAAAAGCACCGTGCCCGTGGGCACCGCCAAGAAAGTGCGCGCCACCATTGAGGCGGAGCTGCAGAAACGCGGCCTCAGCATCGATTTCGACGTGGCTTCCAACCCCGAATTCCTCAAGGAGGGCGACGCCATCAAGGACTTTATGAGTCCCGACCGTGTGGTGGTGGGCGTGGAGTCGCAACGTGCCGAGGAGATAATGACACGTCTCTACCGTCCTTTCCTGCTCAACAACTTCCGTGTGATTTTTATGGACGTGCCTTCGGCCGAGATGACCAAATACGCCGCCAACGCCATGCTTGCCACACGTATCAGCTTTATGAACGACATCGCCAACCTGTGCGAGATTATCGGCGCCGACGTGAATATGGTGCGCAAGGGCATAGGCACCGACACGCGTATAGGCAAGAAATTCCTCTACCCGGGCTGCGGCTACGGCGGCTCGTGCTTCCCCAAGGATGTGAAAGCACTGATACACACCGCCAAAGAGAACGGCTACACCATGCAGGTGATAGAGGCCGTGGAACGTGTGAACGAAAAACAGAAAGCCGTGCTTTTCGACAAGCTGGAACGTTACTACCACGGCGACCTCAAGGGCCGTACCATAGCCCTGTGGGGACTGGCTTTCAAACCCGAGACCGACGACATGCGCGAGGCCCCCTCGCTGGTGATTATCGACAAGCTGCTCAAAGCAGGCTGCACCGTGCGGGTGTTCGACCCCATTGCCATGAACGAGTGCAAACGTCGCATCGGCGATGTGGTTACCTACTGCAACAACATCTACGATACTGTGCAAGACGCTGACGCACTGATAGTTGTAACCGAATGGAAGGAGTTCCGTCTCCCCGAATGGGACAAAATCAAACAATCAATGAAAACTCCCGTTGTCTTCGACGGACGCAATATCTACAACTACAACGAACTGAAAGACAGTGGCATAGATTATTTCTGTATAGGGAAATAGTGGTCAGTTGTCAGTAGTCAGTAGTCAGTAGTCAGTAGTCAGTAGTCAGTAGTCAGTAGCTAGTTGTCAGTGGTCAGATGTAGCCCTGAAAGGGCGATAGAATACAGGCGGGGGTGAAGAAAGGTTCAGCGAACCTTTCTATAGCCCGAAGGGCGGAGAAATAACAAGCCCCCGTATAAAGGAAATCCACCAACTAATGAACCCTGAAAGGGTGACAGAAATTAGATTTAAATTAGTGTAATTAAACAAAAAAACGAAACAAAATTTACAAGATTTCCATAATTTCGCTCGTCGAAGACGAGCAGGAAAATAAAATCAACAAGATTTACAAGATCTCGCGAGCTTTAGCGAGCAGGAGAAAAAAAAGAAACAATGATTGATTTCGAGAAAACGGTACTGTCCAACGGCCTTACACTGCTAACGCACAAGGAGCGCAACACCTCGCTTGTGAGCGTGAACATATTGTATAACGTAGGGGCCCGCGACGAGAATCCCGAACTCACGGGGTTCGCCCACCTGTTCGAGCATCTGATGTTCGGCGGCTCGGCCAATATCCCGAGCTACGACCAAGTGGCCGACAGTATCGGTGCCGAGAACAACGCGTTCACTACCAACGACATAACCAACTACTACATCACCCTGCCGGCGCAGTTCTTGGAAACGGCTTTGTGGCTCGAGAGCGACCGCATGAACCTGCTCGATTTCTCGGAAAAGAGTCTCGCCGTGCAGAAAAACGTGGTTACCGAGGAGTACCGCCAGCGTTACCTCAACCAGCCTTACGGCGATTTGTGGCTGATGCTCAGGCCGTTGGCGTATAAAGTGCATCCCTACCGCTGGTGCACCATCGGCAAGGACATAGCACACGTGCAAAACGCCACCCTGAAAGAGGTGGAGGATTTCTTCCACCGTTTCTACCGTCCCAACAACGCCGTTATGTCCATTGCAGGCAATATCGAACATGCAGAGGTTCAGCGACTTGTGGAGAAATGGTTCGGCGGGATTCCCCGTGGTGCCGAAAACCGTCGCTCGTTGCCCGTAGAGCCGGAGCAGACCGAGGCTCGCAAAGAGGTGCTTTACCGCGATGTGCCGGCCTCCGTCATCGCCAAGAGCTACAAGATGTGCGACCGTCTGCACCCCGACTACTACGTTTTCGACCTTATCTCCGACATCCTGTCCAACGGCAATTCGTCGCGGATGTACAACGAGCTGGTGAAAAACCGCCGTCTGTTCACCAAAATCGACGCCTGCATCACCGGCGACATCGACGAAGGTCAGTTTCTGGTAACGGGCTATATCGCCGACGGCGTAAGTCCCGAGACCGCCGAAAAAGCTATTGAAGAACAGCTGCAAATCATTGCCACACAGCCTGTTGACGAGTATGAGCTGCAAAAAGTTAAGAACAATGTTGAAACAACTTTGCTCTTTTCGCAGTATAAGTGTATCGACCGTGCAATGCGTATAGCATATTTCGAGAATCTCGGCGACGCGGCTCTGGCCAACAACGAGACGCAGATGTATGCCCGCATCACCACCGACGATGTGCAACGTGTGGCAAAGGCGGCTTTCCAACCGCAGCGCTGCTCCACTTTGTATTATCTGAAAAAAGAGAACAACTAACGTTATGCAAAACGAAGACCAAAAAACAGTGAATCCCGCTCCGGCACCGGAGGGCGGCACAGCGCCGAAGAAACGGAGCTGGCTGCGTCGTCTCTTCAGCCGCCGCAACCTCGACCGACTGGTGGAGCGTTACATATCCATGCTACTTGCGATATTCCGCATAAAACTGCCCTCCAAAAAGGAGCTGTATCAGATAATATTCCTGTCGAACACCAAGGCGGGCAAACGTTTCGACATCTACCTGATGTGGGCCATCTTCATCAGTGTGCTCATCCCGATAATGGACACGGTGAACCTTCTGAGCAAGGTGCCGGCCCTGCATTACATCTTCTACACCCTCGAGTGGATTCTTACCATCGCCTTCACCATCGAATACATACTGCGTATCTACTGTCTGAAAAAGCCGTTCCGCTACATGGTGTCGTTTTTCGGCATCATCGACGCGCTCTCCATTTTCCCCTTCTATCTGGCGTTGTTCTTCCCGCTTTTCGGCTCCGTTACCACAATACGTATCTTGCGAATACTCAGGGTGTTCCGTGTGCTCAACATGAAACAGTTTATGAGCGACTCTCAGTCGCTGTTGTTGATTTTGAAAAACAGCTTCCGCAAGATTGTGGTTTTCATGATGTTCGTGTTTATGGCCGCCGTTATTCTGGGAACGATAGTTTATACTGTTGAAAACGGCCGCAACCCGCAGTTCACCAGCATACCGAGGGCCATCTACTGGGCCATAGTCACCATCACCACGGTGGGATATGGCGACATCGCGCCTATTACCGCCACCGGACAGATTATAGCCACCATCTCGATGCTGTTAGGTTACTCCGTTATAGCCGTGCCTACGGGCATTATCGGCAGCGAGGCCTACGCTGTGCGTCGCGCCGCAGCAAAACCCAAAGAGCCCGCCAAGGAGCCCGAAAAAGACAACTCCAACGGCAATAAAATCTGCTACCACTGCGGTGCCACAGTCCACATGGAGGACGCTATCTACTGCCGCCACTGCGGATGGAAACTGCATACCGATATCTTCAACACTATACTCAACAAAACCACCCAAAACGCCGAGGATCAACAGGATGATCACGAAGAAGAGGAGGAAGAAGAGGACATCAGGTAAGTTGAAAGTTGAGAGTTGAAAATGGAAAGTTTTTTGTTGAAAATATGTAGAGACGGTGCATGCACCGTCTGTACTTGAAAATTGAAATGGGATTGTTTGTCTGATTTTTGGATATCAGATTTTATTAGGAATAAATTTTATAAATAGATGAAAAAGAAAAATGTTGTTTTTATAGTGCTGTTTGCGGTGCTGTTATTTGTTGGCATATTTTTGCTGAACAATAGAAATAAACTGACAGTTGATTTCGGGGATCTTAACCCCAATGATTTTGAAATCCATCTATCACTAGATTCCGAAGATACTATATATCCTGATCTTATATACAAGGATGGCGTGTATTATGATATTCCAAATGAATATGGAGAAAATCGTTGGGTTATTTACTACAAGGGCGAGAAGCAATGCGCATTTCGTCATTACAAAAATAATTGGAGAAATACTCACAGATATAAGTTTGCGATTTTTGAGAAACAAGACACTCTCTATTGTGCTATAAACATTCGTGGAAAATATTCCTATAAAGACACTGTGGTTTTTGTGGAAAAAGATGAAATGTTGCCTTGAAGTGTTTGAAAGTTGAAAAATGCTATGTTGCAGAAAATTTTGCTTTTCTATCGGTATCTGTATTACAGGATTAGGGATTTTTGGATTAGAACCGACAAAACGAAGGATGTAAATCCATTCTATAACTTTGAACATTCTTTTGATGATGGTTCTGCCTTAAGTATATCCGTTTTGATCCAGGTTTCTAATATCCTTACACTTTTGATATTGCCTATGAGGTGTGCAAATTGTGGGTTGTCGGAAGGATGGCTTTTCGTAATAATACTTGTGATTTGTTTATGTAACGTTTTTTTCATAAATACAGACCGTCAATATCAGCTGTCGATAGAAAGATGGCATGACGAGCCATCGAAACGAAAGAAAAGACGCGGCGTATTGCTTGTCGTATATATGATAATCAGTTTCGTTATGATGTTTGTTTCCCTTTTCTTAATCAATTAACTCCAGAATTCCGAAAAAAACATTTGTAGATACGTTTCATGAAACGTTTCTACCAGTACGTACGTAATCGTTGTGCCGTGGCAGATTGCGCATTAGTACATCAAACCGAACATCCACAGTGGAATGCGGTGGGCGTGGCCTGTTTCTATGTTGTCTATGGCCAAGTAGCTGTCGGGCAGGTCTTTTATCTGATCAAATGTTTTGCTTTTACCACCAACTTCGAACAAGTATCTATCATTAACGATGAAATCGCCTTGTGGCGGGTAGTTTACGACGGCTGTTGCCGAAAGCTGGTTTATGAAGAAGGTTTCCCGCATCGTGCCGACATCTGCATTTTGGGATAGCGCAAACATCAGATTGGTGTTGTTGAGGTATATTTTGTCGGGTTTCACCATGCTTTTCAAATTCTTTGTCTTGGTGCTTAGAGTTTGTAAAAGTGCGGCTTTTTCAAGCATGGATAGCATCCTCAGACCTTGTTCACGGTTGGTTTCAAGCGAGGCGTAAAGGTCGCTCATCTTTGGGGTTTGCGGCACTCTTTCGGCGAGAATCATCAGCATGCGTCTTGTTTTTTGTCTTGTGGCGAAGGTTATATCTTCAACAGCCGGCAAATCCTCGTTGATTATTACATTTATTACCGCCAACAACTTTTCCGCAAAACTGTCGATCTCGCTTTTATAGAAAGGATAGTAGCCAAATTTGAGGTATCTGTTGAAATGTTGCAGTATTTTGGTTTTGCCGTATATGTCCATAGCAATGGATACGTGACGTTTGAGTATGTCGTCCATCGCAAGAGCTTGCTGTTTTAATCCAGTGTCGAATTCAAGGAACTCTCTAAACGACATGCCCGTCAAAGTGTAAACAATCTGTCTGCGAGAGAGGTCGGCTTCGGCATTATCCATGCGAAGCATCGATGAACCTGTGTAAACGATGTTTAAATCGGGATATTCATCAGTTATGTTTTTTATGACTCTTTGCCAATGCGGATAGCGGTGTATCTCGTCGATGAAAATATGTGTGCCGCCCTGAGTGTAGTGATAGTCCACAATGTCGGAAAGTGTGTGGTTTGCAAACCACATATTGTCAAGCGACACATAAAGGGCTTTTTCGGGATTGTCGGCGAAGTTCTCTTTGATGTGTTGCAACACCAACGTCGTTTTACCTACGCCTCTTGCTCCTTTTATGCCAATAAGCTTGTTTTTCCACTGGATTTTATCGTAAAGGTATCTGTGAAAACCAGTGTTTACACCAGCAACAATTTTTTGTGATGTTGCGTAAATGCTTTCAAATGAGCTTGTTTCCATATTTTTGTCTTTTGGATATTGTTGTACAAATATACGAAAAAAAATCTTGAATAATTGTTTTTTTTATAAAAATAAATCTTATAAGATTGTTTTTTAACTGAAAAACAATCTTCAATGATCTAAAATTTCAAATTATGTAATCCTATTTGTGCGAAAAAACAAACGGTGCATTATGTAGAGACGGTGCATGCACCGTCTCTACATATAACTGCAAACTACAAACTACAAACTCCCAATTAAAAACACCGTGTTGCGTTTGGCGATGTCGGGCAGGTGCTTTTTCCAGTAGGCTGCTGTGGCGGATTTTATAAACTGTGTGTCGAGGGTGATGTCGGTGGCCACGCAAATCATAGTGTTGGGGTTGCAGGTGTTGGCCAAAAGTTCTATCGTCTGTTGCGCACGGTAGGGCGTTTCAATAAAAATCTGTGTCTGGTGTTCGTGACAGGCACGGGCTTCCAGCGCTTTTATGGCGCGCACGCGTTCCCGCTTGTCGATGGGCAGGTAGCCCACAAAGGCGAAATGCTGTCCGTTGAATCCCGACGCCATCAGCGCCATCATCAGCGACGAGGGACCCACCAGCGGAACCACCTCTATGCCACGCTGTTGTGCCAGCCGCACGGCCATGGCGCCCGGGTCGGCCACGCAGGGCAGTCCCGCCTCCGAAAGCACTCCGATGTTCTTGCCTTCGGCGATGCCGTCGAGGTAATGCTCTATCTCCTCGCGGTGCGTGTGCTCGTTGAGGACAAAAAACGTGGTGTCGTCGATGGGGGTGAGGTAGCCGGCTTTTTTCAGAAAACGGCGGGCGGTGCGTAGCTCCTCCACAATAAACGTGGTGCAGCTGTTGAGCAGGGTGGTGTTGTATGCCGGCAGACAGGCCGAGAGGTCGTCGCCGCCAAGCCCCACAGGGAAAAGTATCAGTTTGCCTTTGTTCATATTGCTTCTTTTACATATAATTTCCACGAATTTTCCATTAATTTTATTGCTGTATATCAGAAATTTATGGTTAATTATATGGGAATTCGTGTTAAATGATAATCAATATTCCTGTCTATCAAAAATTTATGATTAATTATATGGCAATTCACGTTTAAAATATCAACTCTCAAAAATTTATGATTAATTACATGGCAATTCGCGTTTTAAATATCATTCGTGTTTTATAAGTTGACAAGGAAATCCATTGTGTTGATGCCTTGCGGGTAGTCCCACAGCTCCGTTTTGTTGGCTTTGCCGATACGCACTACGTCGGGCAGCTCCATGTCGGAGACGACGCTGTCGATGACGGCGGCGTTGGCGGCGGCGTTGGCGGCGATATAATCGCGTACCTCGTCGAGACTGCCGTAGGTGCCGTAGTTCGTTACCGACACGGGCGAGGGGATGGGCTCATCGGCTTTCAGCACACAGAAATCGCCATCCACAAACGGCACGGCGTTGAGCATCAGCAGGGCTTTGTGGTAGTCGAGGTTGCTCTTGTAGTGGTTGTTGTCCATCAGGTAGTGGTATCTCTTGGCTGCCTTTATCAGCGGCTCGAAGTCGTAGCCTTCGGGCACCAGCAGTTTCGACACGCTGCGGCCGCCCAGTCCCATATAAATAAATATGTCGTCGGCAAGGGCCGAGAGCTGTCGTTGCGACTCGTTGCCGTCGAGCACGGCGAGGCTGTATTTGGGTTGGCGTATGATGTTGGGGTAGCTGGCGAAATAGCGTTCGAAATAGCGGTTGGCGCTGCCGCTGCCCGAGGCGATGATGGCGTCGAACTGGTGCATGCGTCCTTCGGCGAAAGCCACATAGTCCTCGAATTCCGGAGCCACGGTTATCAGCATCTTGGCGAGGTGAGGGATAAGCACGTCGTCGCCGTCGGGGAGTTTTATCAGTATGCGGTTGCCCGAGGCGAGGACGGAGACGAAGTCGCTCCAGCCTGCCAGCGGTATCTCGCCGCCCATCACCACGGCGATGGTCTTGGGGGCGCGCAACTCGTCGAGCATGGGGTAGGGGGCGAGCCACTGCTCGAGGTTCGGCTGTTCCAGATGGTGCACCGCACGGCCGAGGGCGTACTCTATGTTTTCGCGTGTGTGCCACGGGTTGTGGTGCGAGGCGGTGTCGATAACGGCATCGAGGGATCCGTCGTCGAGACAGCCCTGCAATTTCCTGCCAAGTTCGGCAAATGCTGAAATGGTGTCGGTCCTGCTCATAATCTTTTTTTGTTACATATTGTTGAAAAACAACAGCGTGTGGGCAATAAAATAACTTTTTTCCCGTTTTTTCGTACAAACAAAAATACAAAAAATAATACAAAACTGCCGAATGTACACAAAAAAAGTGATAACAGCCTTGCTGCTGACCCTTTTCTGCACGGCCTCCATCTTTGCCCAGAGCAAGGACGAGATGGCGAGGTATCAGCAGGAACTTGAACAGCTTTTCGAAAAGGCTTTCAACGCGGCCACCGACAACGAGCGCTACAACGCCAACGAGCAGGCACTTTCGTTGCTCGAGGAGGCTTTGCTCGGGGAGAAATCCTTCGCTTGGAAATGGAGTTTCGACCACAATGTGTCGGTGCTCACCGCCGCTGACGACAAATTCAAAATTTTCTCGTGGGCCATTATCCGCGACAACGGCGAATACGAGTGTTTCGGCATAATGCAGGTGTACAACCCCAGGACCGAGGAGTACGATGTGCATGTGCTTCACGACAAAGCCGAGGAGATTTTCAACGCCGAAGAATCCACGCTAATGGCAGACAGCTGGTACGGAGCAGTGTACCAAGACCTTATAACGATAAAGTATGAAGGCAAAGTGTCGTACACCCTTATCGGTTGGACTGGTGGCAACACCATTATCCAACGCAAAGTGATAGAGCCGGTTACCTTCAAATCCAACTCCTCTCAGCCCATTTTCGGGGCGCCGGTGTTCAAGCACGACCGCAACATACGCCGTGTGCTTCTGCAATATTCCAAAAATGCAATGGTAAACGTGCGTTACGACGAACAATATTTTGTTGTCGAGGAAAAGAAAAAGGAGAAGAAAAACGGCAAGATGGTCACCGTTACCATCCCCCACGAGGAAAAGGAAAAAATGATAGTCTTCGACGAAGTGTCGCCGGTTATCGAGGGCATGGAGGGCTTGTATCAGTATTATGTGCCTTCCGGTTTGGAAAACGCCTTCTATTTCAACAACGGCAAATGGATTCTGCGCGAGAACATCCGCGGACGTCTGCACGAGGTAAGGGCAAAAGATTTCACCCCGCTGAAAAAGAAACCTGCCGCATATACAGTGCCGCCTGCAGAAGGTATGCCGACAGAAAAAAAATAATTGCGTGTAAAATATTTGACAATCAGTAATATAACTAAAAATATCTGAAAAAACGTCGCCAATTGTGGCAAACTTGGAAAAAAAATCATATCTTTGCAAATCGAAAAAGTAAAACAAAATCATATATAAATGAAGACTAAAACTATTCTTACAGCGTGTCTGGTGGCCGCTATGGCAATGGGAATCGGCACGTCAAAAGCACAGGTGAAAGTGAAATTCGGACCCAAGGCCGCATTCACACTCAATACATTGAATTATACCGAAAAAACTCCGGAAGGTTGCAAGGAGAAAAAAATGGAATACAGCTGGACTCCGGGTTTCAGCGCCGGTATGTTTTTGGACGTGCGTCTTAACCCCACAATCACTCTCGGTACCGAACTTTTTGTCGCCAAGCAGGGTGCCCACGGCATGGTGAAGGTGGAACTGCCTACAACCAGCGGCGAATACGAGGGAGATATCAACACCTACTATCTGCAACTCCCCATATTGTTCAAAGTCTCTCCGTTTACCGGATTCAACATCGAACTAGGTCCCCAATTCGGATATTTCCTTTACGGTGACAGAGATTATGTATATTCCGACAACTTGAAAGACTGGGGCTATACCACCGAAACAGTGGACTGGATTAGCCGCAGGGGTAAATTCACCCAGATTGAGGACGATGGCAGAGAATTGCTTACCAACTACCAATTTTACAAACGTTGGGATATGGCTGCTACCGGCGGCGTGAGCTATCGCATAGACATGGATCTGCACGGTACTTCGCGTTCCATCGGTCTGATATTCGGTGCACGCTATACCTACGGTATTTTCAACACCCTCAACAACCTGAAACAAAACAAGAAAGGCGAATGGGTTTCGGAAGAGGTTGACTCCAAAAACACTTCCATCTCCGTTTACGCTGCGGTAAGATTTTAATTAGTTAAGAGTTAATAGTTAAGAGTTATATGCGGCCGCTTTTTCAAAGAGGCCGCATCTTTTTTTGTGGCAAGAGAGGGCGTTATTTGCCTGAACCATCATTTGTTGATGCCGAAATAATGATAACTTTTTGGTATTTGGGTTTTGTGCGGAGTTAGAGCTGGACTTTTTTTGTCGGAATGGTTCTATGGATTATTTGTTGATAATCAAATTGTTGTATAGGTTTCAACAAAAAAATGTTTATTATTTTGAAACAAATTTTTATATGTTACGAATAAAACAGAGTATTTTTGCAAAACAAAAAGTAAAAAATTAAAACAAAACTTTTATAGGGGACGCCGAAAACCTTACAGAGTAGGCAACATTAAAAAAATATATAAAATGAAAAAAGTTATTTTGACTTTAGTTGCAGTAGCAACAATGGGCGTAGCAAACGCACAACTTTTTGTAGGTGGAAACCTCGGTTTCGATAAAACTGGCGGTTCTCGGGAATCCACTGTAAGTGGAATTACAACCACCATCCAAGATCCTAAAACAATTACTTGGGAGGTTACTCCTAAAATTGGATTCCAAGCTGGTAAAATGTCCTTTGGCGCAATTTTCGGAATCAATGGTCAGAAACAAATTACAGAGGATGTAGATCCCGCTTTGGAAAATGACAAACAGACCCGTAAATATTTCGGTTGGGAATTTTGTCCTTTCTTCCGCTACAACGCTTTTGAATTCGGCAACTTTGCTCTTTTCTGCGAACTGCAAGTTCCCATTAATGGTGGCAAATGGAGCTCGAAATTAGAAGCTACTGGCGTATCGATTGAAAACAAAAACGCTGCTAAAGATTTTGGCTTTGGCGTACAGGTTGTTCCTGGTCTGAACTACAGCCTCAGCGACCACCTCAATTTCGACCTCTATGTTAACCTGCTTGCTATTGGTTACAGCATGAACAAAACCACTGTTGAAAATCCCGATAACAACGATAAAAACGTTACCAAAGCCACAGAACTGTGGGCTGGAATTAACTCCCTGCCTCAGCACAATGCTATATCGATTGGATTCAACTACAAATTCTAAGGTTTGATTTCATAGATAAAAAAAGCGGAAGCAACTGCTTCCGCTTTTTTTTGTGCTTTGCTCGTACCTTCAGCACTCGCCCCCACACAGCAGGGCTGTGAGGGGTTAATAGAATGGCGTGCCGTTGGCACGCTTACGGGACACACATGCTAAAAACACGCTACGGCAAAGCACATAATAAAAGACAGCGTTACACGTTATATAAATATGAGTTATACAACATCATATTATCATATTGTGTTTCGCACATATCGCAGCGAACAAACAATCTGCGAGGAATACGAACGGGAACTGTATGCCTATATCTATGGCATCGCAAAAAAACTTAATTGTCAAACTTACCGTATCGGCGGAATGCCCGACCATATACATATCTTCGTGTCGTTGCCGTCCACTATGTCGTTGTCAGCCTTTGTTCAGCGGGTAAAGTCGGAGACAAGCAAATGGTTGAAGGTCAATCCCCACTTTCCACATTTCCGTGGGTGGACACATGAGTATGCGGGCTTTAGCTACAGTCTGCGCGACAAGGATATGATTGTAGGGTATATAATGCGTCAGAAAGAGCATCACAAAAAGGTTGAATTTCCGACGGAGTATCGTTCGTTTATCAAAGCGAATGGCGGTCAGATTGACGAGGATTATTTCTTGCGTGATGAATAAGGCGTACCAACGGCACGCCATCCTACTAACCCCGCACCAAGCCGCAGGCGCGGTGTGGGGCCGCAGAAGAGAAACGATGCGGAAAAAGACACAAGCCGCAGGCGCGGTATGGGGCCGCACTAGCGGAGCGCAGTGCGGAAAAAACAAAAAAAATACGTACCTTTGCAAAACGAAACATAACTCCGAAAACGATGAAAAAAACGCTTGTTAACTTTGCTATATTGCTTATAATCAGTGCTGCCGCGTTTGCCCAGACGCTCAAGGACACGGTGTATTCGCGTGATGTGAAAAGCATTGTCCTGCAACGTGAGAGCGTGGACCTTTCGCAGCCCATACTGCGTCTCGGCTCCGACGACCGTCTGCTGCTGCAGTTCGACGTGCTCGGCGACGAGAGCCGTTACTACAGCTACCGCATCCAGCACTGCTCCCACGACTGGCAGGTTGATGACCTCGCAGTGTCGGAGTACCTCAACGGTTTCGAGACCTCGTCCATCGGCAACAGTCGCAACTCCTTCACCACCCGCCAGCCTTACGTCCACTACTGGGAGACCGTCCCCAACGAGATGACTACGTTCAACGCCTCGGGCAACTACCTACTCACCGTATATAGCGACGACGACCCCGACAGTGTGCTTTTTACCCGCCGTTTCTACGTGTACGAGGTGCAGGCAAACATCAAGACCGAGATAGGGCAGGTGCTTGGCTCGGAGGGCAAGGACCACAACCAGAACGTGTCGGTGTATATAGAACCGCCCAAAGGACAGTATTTCAACAATCCAACGCTGTACTACCACCTGTATGTGCGTCAGAACGGCCGTGCCGACCTCTGCCGCGAGCTACCGCTCCACAGCGTGAAAGGCAACGAATTGCACTACAAATGGAAGGACGAGAACGTGTTTCCCGGCGGCAACGTGTTCCGCTATTTCGATATCAGCAACATAAACATACCCATGTACACCACTGCCCGCATCGAGGTGTTTGGCGACGACTATGTGGCCTATCTCAAGCCCGAGGAGGACCGCTCGCGCAAGAACTACGTGCATCGCGAGGGACTGCACGGTCAGTTCAAAGTTTCGGCCGAGAACCGCAACGACGCCACCGTGGAGGCCGACTATGTGTGGGTGAATTTCGCCCTGCCTATGGCCACTCCGCGCATGGACGGCACTTTCCATATCGTCGGCGACTTTGCAGGCTGGGACTTTTCCGATGAAAATATGATGCAATGGCAACCCCAGATGAAGGCATACACTATGCGTGCGCAGGTAAAACAGGGCTATTATTCATATCAGATTGTGTTTGTGAAAGTGGGACAGAAAGAAGGTTTGACTTCGGTGGTGGAAGGCGATTTCTTCGAGGCTAAGAACGAATATTACATATTCCTTTACCAACACACCCCCGCCGACCGCTTCGACCGCCTGATTGGAGCGACGGTAGTTAAGAATTAAGAGTTAGGAGTTAAGAATTGGTGGTCACTGGTCGCAAAAAAACAAATTTGTATAAACACACTACGTGCGTCCGGAAAAAGAAAATACCTGAAATATTAAACTCAAAACAACAAACTGAAAACTCAAAACTCATAGTTCCGAACTCCGAGTTCCGCATTCCGAACTACTTCGTAAGTTCTTGGAACACTTGTTCTATCGATTCCTCGTCTTTTTGGATGGTGAGGATGGCAAGGTCGTGGTTTACCGCCCAGTTGAAGAGAGTTTTGCGTATGTCGGTGTTCTCGTTGGCGTCGATGATGTATTTCCTCGGCGAAAGTTGGTTTATTTGCTTTACCCCCGTAATTTGTTTCAGTTGCGACATCTGAGCGTCGTTGTCGAACTCGACGTGGTAGCGGTTGGTGCGCATGGTGTGCAGCTGTCCGGTGGGCTTGTCGGCTACTATCTGTCCGTGGTTGATGATGATGGCGCGTGAACACACGGCTTCCACCTCCTGCATAATGTGGGTGGAGAGTATCACTATCTTGGTCTTTCCCACTTCGCGTATAAGCGAGCGTATCTCAGTGAGTTGGTTGGGGTCGAGGCCGGTGGTGGGCTCGTCGAGAATCAGTATTTTCGGGTCGTGGATAAGAGCCTGTGCCAGTCCAACGCGTTGGCGGTAGCCCTTGCTCAGCTGGCCTATCTTTTTGTTAGCTTCGGGTGTGAGTCCGGTTATGCCGATAATGTCCTCAACACGTTTGTTTATATTGTCGAGTTTGTGAACGCCTGCTATAAAACGCAGAAATTCACGTATGTACATGTCGGTATAGAGCGGGTTTTGTTCGGGCAGGTAGCCTATAAGGCGACGTATTTCGAGCGGTGCTTCGAAAATGCTGTGTCCGTAAACGGTGACATTGCCCGAAGTGGGTGGTATGAAGCAGGTTATGATTTTCATTATGGTGGACTTTCCGGCGCCGTTGGGTCCGAGCAGTCCTACAATCTCACCTTCGCCAATGCTGAAACTGACGTTGTTGAGTGCGTGTTGTGTGCCGTATATCTTGCTAACGTTTTCTACTTTTATCGACATAAGTGTGGCGATTTAGAATACAGAGACGTTGATATATTTTTTGGGGTTGTCCTTTATGTCCTTGATGAGTTTGTCGAGGTCTTCGATGGTTTTCTGTAGGTTGTCGTACAGGTTGTCGTCGTTAACCAGTTTGCCGACGTTCCCCTTGCCGTTGGATATTTTGGACATTGTTTTGGAGAGTTCGTCGACGGTTTTGTTGAGGTTGGAGAGGGTTTCGCCGAGTTTGGCTTTGGTAACTTCGTCGGAGATGTCGGAGATGTTGCTTATGATGTTTTCGAGTTTTCCGCTGTTGTTGTTGAGAGTGACCGACAGGCTGTCGACGTTGTTGATAATATCCTTGATTCGGCCTTTTTCGCTGCCCACAATGTTGTCGAGGTCTCTGGAGACGGTGGCGAGGTGGCTGGAGATGTTGTTGATATTTGCCAATGCGGAGTGGAAGTTGCGTTGAGTCTCGTTGTCGGTGATGATTTTCAGGTTGTTCACCACGGTGTCGGCGTTGTTGATGATTTTTTCGAGTTTGTCGGTGTAGGGCTCGAGGATTTTACCCACTTCGTTGAGCATGGAGCCTTCGGTGCGCGACTGCATGGTATCGCCAGGACTGAGGAAAGTGGTGGCGTCGCCCATTATCACACGCATGGCTTTGGAGCCTAGGATGTCGGAGTTGAACACTTCGGCCACCGAGTTGCTGGGGATCGACAGTTTGGAAGGCAGTGCGAAACGTACCACAAAACGTTTCATCTGCGGGTCGGAATAGGTTATTTTTGTCACCTGTCCCACTTTCATGCCGTTGATAAAGACGTAGCTAGTGGGTAGCAGGCCTCCGATGTCGTCGTAAACGGCGTAGTAGGTGTGCTGTCGTCCGAAAAGGTCTTTGCCTTTAAGGAAATTGAGTCCCCATATTAGTATGGCAATAGTTACAATGGCTATGATGCCAACTTTTGCTTCGGTACTGAGTTTCATTGTGTGCAAATTTAGTGTTTATTTTGCTGTGTTTATGCGCCGTGCCTCTTCGAAAGAGATGCGTTCGCCTTTGTAGAAAGGCACTATGAAAGCGTCTTTGAATCCCAACTCCTGCATCGATTTCTGTAGTATCTTTGCTTCGTCGAGGTTGGGTGCTGTTTCGTTGGTCAGATAGCGGTAGTTGCGGGCTTTGATAACCATATAGTCGGTTACGCCTCTGAGGTGCGGCGAATCCTTTGGCAACTCTTTTTCCGACGAGAGAAACTGTATGCGGTACACGGCGCGTTCCTTGATTTCTGTAGAAGCAGTGGAAGTAATGCCTTGCAGAGTGTCGTGCTTGACGGTGGTTTTGCTTTCGGGTGCGACAACGACGGTGGTGTCCTGTTTTAGTTGGACTTTGGTAGTGTCTTTATCGGTCTTTGTGGTAGTTTTGTTGTCGGTTGTCTTTGTCTTGGCGTCTTGTTTTTTCTTGTCCTTGTTGAAACCGGGGATGTCGAATTTGGGGTTGGCTATTTTCTTAGTACCCTCTTCGGCGGCCTTGTATTCTGCGAAGGCGTTGAAAAGACAGTAAACAATGTCGGCCTGGCCCTCGTCGGAACCGATGTATTCTTCTTCGGTGGGGTTGCTGATAAATCCGACTTCGGTGAGCACCGACGGAGAAGTGGTCTTATAAAGCACAAACAGCTCGGCCTGTTTCACGCCGCGGTTGATGGTTTTGATTTTGGACTTGTATTGGTCTTGTATGTTTTTCGCAAAATTCAGGCTTTTGTCGATGTAGGCGTGCTGGTAGAGGGCGAACATTATGTAGCTTTCGGGAGAGTTGGGGTCGAAACCGTTGTAGTCGGCGTTGTCTTTATAGTCTTTTTCGAGAAGAATATCAGCGTTCTCTTTCTTTGCCACCTCGAGGTTGGCTTTGCTGTTCGAAAGTCCCATCACGAACGACTCCACGCCTTTACTTTCTGATTTGGGGTGTGAGTTGGCGTGAATCGACAGGAACAGGTCGGCCTTGGCGCGGTTGGCAATCCTGGCGCGTTCGGCCAACGATATGTCTACGTCGGTCTTGCGGGTGTATATCACGGTAACGTCATCGAAATTGTCGGTGATAACCTTGCCGAGTTTCAGCGCAATGGAGAGTGTGATGTCCTTTTCTTTGTATTTTTTGCCCAAAGCACCGGGCTTGGCACCGCCGTGTCCGGGGTCAATTACAACAGTTTTTACCTGACCGACGGCAATTTTTTGCGAAAAAACTGCTCCGTTTACAACAAAAAGGGCAATAAATAGGATTGTTAAACGTTTCATTTTCACAAATATGTAAATTAAGTTTTTATATTCGACTAATAATTTTTATTTTTGCAAATTGATTTGCAAATATACGTTTTAATTTTGGAATATTGGATATAAAGAAAAGTATAGAATATATATCACTGAATAACAGACGAATACGCATGGCTATATTGTCCATTGGCTTTTGCGTGCTGTTCTTTGTATCCCTTTGCCATACGGCGTTTGGCGCATGCGGCGTTAGTCCGAACCAGTTATACACAACTTTTCAACATAAAAAAGTTGCTTTCGCAATAACTGTCGACGACACCAATAAAAATAAATCGCAACACGTTGTAAATAAGCTTGATAGTATTCCTGATACATTGTCCAAAGACTCCACTCTTGCAAAGACAAAGGACACGGTGTCAGACACTTTGGCTAAAAAACGTAGGAATTACAAGGGACTTCGCATATCGCCCAACGCCATCACCGACATCGTGAAATACAAAGCCAAAGACTCCATTGTGTTCCTGCTCGACGACCGCAAGGCCACGCTTTTCAGGGACGGCAGCATGGACTATCAGGATGTCAATCTGGAGGCCGACTCCATAAGTGTCGATTTCCACACGAGGATGCTCTACGCCAATGGCCTCACCGACACCAACGGCGCTGTTTACGGCCGTCCCAAGTTCAAGGACGGCAATTCGGAGTACAACGCCAGTGGCATCACCTACAATTTCGATTCCAAGAAAGGATTGATAAACAGCGTGATAACGCAGGAGGGTGAGGGCTTTCTGCACGGCAGCAAGGTGAAAAAGATGAACGACTCGGTGATGTACCTTAACAGCGGCAAGTTCACCACCTGCAACTACGCCCATCCGCATTTTGCACTAGAATTCTCCAAGTCGAAACTCATTACCAAGGACAAGATTGTTACCGGCCCTGCCTATATGACCGTGGGCGACGTGCCTACGCCCCTGGCATTGCCATTCGCCTTTTTCCCCTTCACCAAAGGACGTGCCTCGGGAGTGTTGATACCGTCGTATGGCTGGGCAAACAACCGCGGCTATTATCTTCGCAACGGCGGATATTATTTTGCCATCAACGATTATATGGACCTCACCCTTGTGGGCGACATCTATACCAACTTGAGTTGGGCTGTCAACCCTAAGTCGAACTACTATCGCAAATACAAGTATCGCGGAAATGTGGACATCCGCTACGAGCAGATCCGCGAGGGACTGGAGGGCACCGACAGCTACAAGCGCTACAACGACTTCAAGGTGGCGTGGTCGCACCAGCAGGACCCCAAGGCCAACCCCAACTCGCGTTTCTCGGCCGACGTGAACCTCGTAAGCCGCAACTACTCTAAATGGACAAACAACTCCAACGACTATTTCAACAGCACCACCACATCAAGTATAGCCTATTCCACATCGCTTTTCGGCGTGTTCAATTTTTCGGCCAACCTCGGCGAGTCGTACAACATCAACACCCGTATGATAGACCTGAAGTTGCCTTCCATTTCGCTGAGCACCAACCAGTTTTATCCGTTCCGTCGCAAAAATCCTCAAGGCTCGTACAAATGGTACGAGAACATCACCGTCTCCTATTCCATGAATGCGGTGAACAATATCAACACGGTGGATACCTTGCTGTTTTCCAATGATATACTGAAACGTATGAAGAACGGCATATCGCACAGTGTGCCGGTTTCGAGCACGGTGAAAGTGCTGAAATATCTCAACTGGACAAACTCCATAAGCTACAACGCCCGCTGGCATTTCAACAGCATACGCAAGAACTACGACGCCGACTCCGGCGCTGTGGTTACCGATACGGTGTGGGGTTTTGTCACCAACCGCGATGTCAGTTTCTCATCGTCGCTCAACACAAGGCTGTACGGCATGTTCAATTTCAAGAAAGGATATATCAGGGCGTTGCGCCATGTGGTGAATCCTAGCGTGTCGTTCAATTTCCGTCCCGATTTTGGCAATCCCGCCCTCGGCTACTGGCGCACCTACGTCGATGCTAACGGCCAAGATCAACGGTACTCCATCTTCGAGCAGGATGTGTACGGAGGACCTTCGTACGGGCGTTCGGGGAATATAGCAATGAGTATCTCCAACAACTTGGAGATTAAGGTGAAATCGGGCAAGGACACCGTTACGGGAACCAAAAAAGTGGTGCTGCTCGAAAACCTGTCGTTCTCCACATCCTACGACTTGGCGAAAGACTCTGTCAACTGGTCGCCATTGTCGGTGTCGGGACGTACCACCTTGTTCAAAAGCTGCGTGATAAACTACAGCGCATCGTTCATTCCTTATTATATCAACGAAAAAGAGGTGGTTACCAATACTTTCCTTTGGGATAAAGAGAAAAAACTGTTCCAAAAACAGAACTCGCAATGGAACGTGCAGTTAAGCTGGTCGCTGAACAACAACACATTCAAACGCGACAAGGACAGGACGTCGTCCGTCGCATCCAGCCCCGTGCCAACGTTGTTCCAAAATCCATTCAACTCACCACAGACAATGGGACAGGTGGTGGACAACTCGGTGCCGTGGAACCTGTCGCTGGCCTATACGCTGAGCTACGTTAACCGCTACTACGCCGCCAAGCTCGGTTACGAGTCGCAGGTGGTGCAGACACTCTCGCTGCGCGGCGACCTATCGCTGACAAAGAATTGGAAAATAACCTTCACCACAGGCTACGACTTCCAGAGCAAGGCGATGTCGTACACCTCCATTGATATACACCGCGACCTGCACTGCTGGGAGATGCATTTCAACTGGGTGCCTTTCGGATACTACAAGAGCTGGAATTTCACCATCAACGTGAAGGCCGGCATGCTGCACGACCTCAAATACAACAAGCGCAACAGCTATCAGGACAACCAAGGATATTACACCAACTAAACCTGTGCCGATATGACTTTGGAAGAGCTGCAAAAAACTGTCGACCAATGGGTTAAGAAATATGGAGTGCGTTATTTCGACGAACTCACCAATATGGCCTTGCTCACTGAGGAGGTGGGCGAGGTGGCACGTATAATGGCACGTACCTACGGCGAACAGTCAGCCAAGGAGAACGAGAAACTCGACCTCGTCGACGAGCTGGCCGACGTTCTGTGGGTGCTTACCTGCATTGCCAACCAGACAGGCGTGGATTTGACTGAAGCTGTGAAGAACAACATCGCCAAAAAGACACAGCGCGACAGCCAAAGGCATTTGGAAAACCCAAAATTGTCATCACCGTCACGGCTTTGTGGCGATTGTGCAGCAGATGCCTCGGCTACAGATGTAAAACAATGAATATTAGTATGTTTGATTGATAGAAAAACAGTTATATATAAAAATGAAAAAGACATTAATACTTTTGACAATTGCATCGGTATTTGTGATGTTTTCGTGCAACAAAGAGGAAAACGGCGGCAACACTTCTAGCGGCGCTTCTTATGACAGCGTTCAGTCCATAACTGCAAACGGCGTAACTTTTAAGATGATTAAGGTGGACGGCGGCACCTTCACAATGGGGGCACCCTCTACCGAAGAATATACTGACGAATGGGAACGTCCTCAACACGCCGTAACGGTGAGTACTTTCTATATTTCCGAAACCGAAGTTACTCAGCAGCTGTGGCAGGCGGTGATGGGCCGCGGCGTGCAGGAATATTGGCGCAAAGAGTACGACCGTCGAGTGACTGCCGGCGAAACCACCGACCCATTTGTCGATTACACTTCCAATTGGGGCAGAGGCGACAACTATCCGATGTATGACATAACTTATTTCGACTGCGACACTTTTATGACTCGTCTCAGCACCCTTACACACAAGCATTTCCGTATGCCCACCGAGGCGGAATGGGAATTTGCCGCTCGTGGTGGCAACAAAAGCAAAGGCTACATATATCCTGGCAGCAACACCCCCGACGAAGTGGCGTGGCACATGTATAACAGCGGCGACCACACCCACCCAGTGAAAGGCAAGCTGCCCAACGAACTGGGCCTGTACGACATGGGCGGAAACGTGTCCGAATGGACATCCGACTGGCGGGGCGATTACAGCAGTATGGCACAGACCAATCCTCAGGGACCGGCCACGGGCACTTGGCGTTCCGTTCGCGGCGGAAATTATTATTCTTATTCGCGTTATGATCGTGTGGCAAGTCGTTTGGGCAATAAGCCCGAATGTGCAGAAAGTGGATGCGGACTACGTTTGGTTATGGTAATTGATTGAAGAAAGGTAGAAGATTTCATTGTTCCGAGTATGGGATATGAGAAAAATGTTTGAAACTTTGCAAAACAAATAAATAGTTGATATGGAAAAACTGTATTACTCCATTTCAGAAGTCGCCAGGATGTTCGACGTAAACACCTCGCTGATACGTTATTGGGAGAAGGAGTTCGACTGCATCAAGCCGGTAAAGAACAAAAAAGGCAACCGGCAGTTCACCCAGTCCGACATCGACAACATTCGCAAGATTTACCACCTCACCAAAGAGTGCGGCTTTACCCTTGCCGGTGCCAAGGAACAACTGAAAACCGCCGAAATCGAGGACGAAAAACTGAAAGCCCTCGACACCCTTGCCGAAATCAAGGCCTTTTTGATAGACTTGCGACAGGCTTTGTAGCAGGGGAGGGGGATGTTATGAACTTTTATAGCTAATTATCAATTGTAAATTATCAATTATCAACTTTACATTATGAATGTCCTTAAAAAACACTGTTTGAAGTATATATTTTTTTGTGTTTTTATTCTCTCGTGCACAGTATCTGCACAAGAAGTTTCCAAAACATCTGGCGGCAACGACTTCGCCGATGATGATCGAAAACAAGGAAGCGCGATATCATTAGAAGGAAACACTTATGTGCTAACCGTTTTTACGGGAAATAACCAATGGGAGCAAAAATCTATTGACAATTTCTTCAATACTAGTAACGAGGCATTTGCATGGCTCAAAAGAGAGGTGTCGCGTTATAACAAAACTATAACCTTTACTAAGGGTAGTTATGGGACACCCGACCCCATTGAATATGACATAGCAAGTGGTACAGGAAGTGGACGTGAATCAATAGATGTAGTATATAATGTGATGAAAAAAATCGGTTATTCAAGACCTTTAGACTTTGTACAATGGTCAAAAGAAACAATGGGATGTTCAAACTGTTTTGTCATAGTTGTAGTGGATAAACCCGGGCGCAGTTATTCTATGACATATAACAACAAATACGAAAAAGAAAAGTTTTTTTTGGAAGGCGTAGTAGTTTATACAAGATATGAGGATGGGAGTCCTCTTTGTGCTGCTTCAATTGCTCATGAAATTTGTCATTTGTTTGGTGCGGAAGATTTATATGAAAACTTTAAACAGACAAAAGAAAATGAGCTAGTGGCTCGAAAGCTATATCCAAACGATATTATGCTACGTACATCTTGTATGATAAACAAATTGACTATTGATGAAATGACAGCATGGTTT
This sequence comes from Bacteroidales bacterium UBA1219, assembly GCA_002309295.1. Taxonomy (GTDB): domain Bacteria; phylum Bacteroidota; class Bacteroidia; order Bacteroidales; family P3; genus UBA1219. The sequence continues at coordinate 28,013 of DBXF01000004.1, forward strand.
GTGGGACTAACTGATGATGAAAAAGAATGGTATAAAGATTTTCTGCGCTTTAAGGAACAGAAATAATTTTCAGATGGTCGCCCTGCGGCCGTGGCGGTGGAGCGTTATGAACTTTTACACGAAACAAAAGATAGCAATTTGGAAAAGAATATTAATCATAAATGCCTGGTGACTTGTTTTATTTGTGCAATTCTGTTATTTTGTATTGCATGCAAAGAGGATATACAAATAAAAGATTATTATTATGAAATGTACATAGACGGAGATTCAATTCCATTAGAATATCAAAAAGTTAAAATCGTAGATAGTAATGGCTTTAGGAAACAATTTACTTATATCTATTTTGTCACTAACGGAGTAATGGTTTTTGAGTCTAAAAATTATTACAAGATATTGGGGGGCGACCTTTTTAGTATAAGAAAAAATGATGGTAACGGAGTTTTGTACCTATCAACAAAACATATAGACTCATGCATAACATATGGCACAGGGAATGAAATAATGGACGCAGTGCTTGCTGAAACAAATTGTTTTCAAGGGGAAAAAAGTATTATAGTGAATAACTATGAATTCACAACAGCTTATGAATTTTACAAAACTTTTGGCATGGGGTTGGATAATGTTACATATAGGGTATATTATGACACATCTTTTATTCCTATAAAATATGAATGGATTTCGGGATATTCTTATGTCGATTCAATCCGTAGAACCAGTTGTATCCCTTTTGAATCCATATCGCGTTTAAAATGTATTAAATACAAAAATCACACATATTATATTCGGGATTATTTGAAAACGCAACCATAAAAAAGGCAACCGGCAGTTCACCCAGTCCGACATCGACAACATACGCAAGATTTACCACCTCACCAAAGAGTGCGGCTTTACCCTTGCCGGTTCCAAGGAACTGCTGAAAACCTCAGAAATAGAGGACGAGAAACGTAAAGCCCTCGACACCCTCGCCGAAATCAAGGCATTTTTGATAGACTTGCGACAGGTTTTGTAGTAGGGGAGGTGTTATGAACTTTTACAATTAATCAAAATTATTCTTCAATCAATGGATTTGTTTCATAATAATAAGTCATGGTATCTCTCTTTATCATTTCTTCTTTTGACAATTTGGACCAACCGTGTTTGTCCGTTTTTTTTCTTTTTTTCCCCTTTTGGGTTTGATTACTATTAGAGGTGTTTTGCAATTTTTCTATTTCTTTTTGTAAAGAATCATTAACAGCGGCAAGTGTCATATCTTTATAACATAGTCCCTCTATGTTGAACCCAAAATATAGTCTCCCCCATCCTTTTTCTATTATCACTTCGCCACTTTCAAGAGTAGTGGTGTTATTACAAAAACAACAGATCGTTTTGAGAAATGGTGGGGACAAAACAATATTATAAAATTGACCTATTACAACATTTCTACAATTGTTATTTTTTTTCTCCACTAATATTTTATATTTATTATCAGCTTTTTTAGCATATAAAACATAGTAATTACCAACGGAATCAATATGGACTATTTCGCAAGCCACACATATACTATTAGTATCTGTGTCTTTTTTTTCTTGTGCAAAAAGACAAGATATTTGTATCGTGAAAGCGAAAATTGCAAAAATTATTTTTCTCATATTGTATAGGTGATTTCTGATTTTATTCTGATTTTATAGTCATTATTATCCGATTTTTTGCGAAGTCCTTTGGACAAATAGCGAACAAAACGGCACTGCAAAGTTACGATTTTATTTCTTATTTTACAAGTTGGCAATAACTTTTGAATATCCCGCTTTTTTTGCGTTTTTTCGATATCAAAATTGCCTTTTTCCCCTCCCGATTTTTGGAAAAACGATACAAAAAACGTCTCGCGGTCTCAAAAAAATGTGGTTTTTAATTTTTTGATTGTCAGAAAAATAGAAGAGTTTGGGCAAAAAAAATGAAATTCTTTTTTGTCAATTGAAAAAAAGGTTGTACCTTTGCAAACGATTTTTGAAACGGCTCCGTAGCTTAACTGAATAGAGCAGCTGACTACGGATCAGCAGGTTGGGGGTTTGAATCCCTCCGGAGTCACAAAAGAGAGGCACACGTCATTACGGCGTGTGTTTTTTTTTCAAAAAACTTGGTGAAATTCAATAAATTAGTGTATTTTTGCACGGAAGCACCAATCTAATTGCTTTTATGTAATTTGTTGTAAATTAGTTGATTGAGTGTTTTGCTCGATATTGAAACCACATGGAAAAGTATGATATTAAGATACTTCTGGCGCTGTATGAGTCGCTGAAAGGCCGCAAGGATTTCTTCAAATTCCTTGCCCAAAACGGCTATCCCGAGCTGGCGGCTTTTTCCAACGCCGTGCGCGGCGACATCGACGCGATGCTGTGGCTTTTCAAGAACAAATACGAGTGGCTGGCCATACTTAGCAACGCCATCGACGGCGAGGCCGAAGCCCGCGAGTGGATTCGCAAAAACACCCACGAGGTGAATTTCTATTTCGCCCTTGCCTGCAAAAAAGAGGAGGTGGCCACCAAATGGCTCGCCGAACACAACCTCAACGTTTTCCTGATGATGGCCAAAGAGATAGACATAGTTCTCGACACCCAGATGAAGGAAAACCTTTCGTGGTACACCTACAAATTCGGACAATGATTTTTTATCTTAAATAATAATGGAAAAACGCAGAAACAATCGTCGTGAAGACGACAGCCGCAACGGCAGAGACAACAACCGCCGTTCAAGAAATAACAATTACGAAAACAAAGGTCGCAGGGACGAGCGTCCGGGCCGCGACGACCGTCGCCGCAGCCGTCGCGATGACGACTACGACCGCGACGAAAGCCGTCGCCGCAGGGCCATACGCAACGAAAACTGGTTCGACATAGAACCCGACCAGAGCAATAATTTCGGTTCCGACGACTATGGCCGCGACCGCCGAGCCCCGCGCAACCGTGACGACCGCCGTGATGGCAGAAATACACGTGGCAGCCGTGACGAGCGAGACAACCGCCGCCCCAACCGTTTCGGCGACAGCCGCCGCGACAACGACCGTGGCGAGAGGAAATACCGCGACTACCGCCGCAATAACTCGTACAACGACTATCAGTTCGATTTCGACGACGACTCCGACGACGATTTCGATTTCCAGCCTAGAAACCGTCGCAACAGATTCACCGACCGTGACAGCCGTCACCAGCGCACATCGCGCCATAGCGACGACAAAGCTCCCAAAGCATCGAAAAACGACGGTTCCATACGTCTGAACAAATACATCGCCAACGCAGGCATCTGCTCGCGTCGCGAGGCCGACGTGCTTATCGAGAGCGGTGCCATCTCCGTCAACGGCGAAGTGGTAACACAGCTCGGATTTAAAGTGAACCCCGGCGATGTGGTTAATTATGGCGGCGAAACACTGGTGTCGGAGCGCAAACGCTACATACTGCTCAACAAGCCCAAGGGCTTTATCACCACCATGGACGATCCGCAGGAGCGTAAGACGGTGATGGCTCTCGTGGCAGACGCATGCACAGAACGCATTTACCCCGTCGGTCGTCTCGACCGCAACACCACAGGCCTGCTGCTGTTTACCAACGACGGCGAACTGGCCAAAAAACTTACGCACCCCTCCTCTGGAGCCCGCAAGGTATATCATGTGGAACTCGACAAGCCCTTGGCTCCCGCCGACCGCCGCAAGATTCTGGAAGGCCTCTCCCTCGAGGACGGCGACATAGCTTTCGACGCAGTGGAATACAACTCCGACGACCGCAACTCCGTGGGCGTGGAGCTGCACTCGGGACGCAACCGCATTGTGCGCCGCGTTTTTGAGTCGCTCGGCTATGAGGTTTATAAACTCGACCGTGTTATCTTTGCCGAACTTACCAAGAAAAACCTTCCCCGCGGACGCTGGCGCGAACTCACCGCAAAGGAAGTGGGATTCTTGAAAATGCTGTAAGCGATGGAGAAAAAACATAAAGCAGGTTTCGTTAATATAGTGGGCAATCCCAACGTGGGCAAGTCCACCCTGATGAATGCCCTTGTCGGCGAACAGCTATCCATCATCACCTCCAAGGCACAGACCACTCGCCACCGCATAATGGGCATTGTGAACGGTGAGGATTTCCAGATTGTCTATTCCGACACGCCGGGCATCGTAAATCCGCATTACAAGCTGCACGAGAGCATGATGGGCTTTGTGGATTCCGCTTTGCAGGACGCCGATTTGTTTCTTTTGGTAACCGAAGTAGGGGAGTCCCTCAAGGATCAGGAAATATTGCAGAAGATAATAAAATCCGACATTCCTATTGTGTTGGTAATTAATAAAATAGATATTTCCGACCAGGAGACAATCCTGAAAAAGATGGAATATTGGCAGAACCAGATTCCTCGGGCTACTATAATTCCTGCTTCGGCAACGGAGAAATTCAATATCGACAAGATTTTCGACAAGATTATGGAACTGCTGCCCGAAAATCCGCCCTATTTCCCCAAGGACGAGCTCACCGACAAGTCGATGCGTTTCTTTGTTTCGGAAATAATCCGCGAAAAGATACTACTCCATTATCAGAAGGAAATCCCTTATTCAACGGAAGTTGTGGTGGAGTCGTACAAGGAGGAGGACGGCATCGATAAAATTTCGGTGGTGATATACACTGAACGCGAGTCGCAGAAGGCCATACTCATCGGCCACGAAGGCAAGTCGCTAAAAAAAGTGGGCACCGAGGCCCGCAAGGATATCGAGGAGTTCACCGGCAAGAAATGTTTTTTGCAACTACACGTTAAAGTGCTGAAAGACTGGCGCAACAGCGAAAAAGCCCTGAAATGGTTCGGGTACGAAAATTGAGTGACAATTAGTAGTTAGTAATTAGTAATTGGTAACGGCTAATAATTTATTGATTATCAGCTGTTAACTATAAAACTATAAATTCTAAACTATAAACCAACTGCAAACTGCCCTCTGCCCCCTGACAACTGCCCCCTGAATCCTAAAAAATCATTTCGCTCTGAAGAAAATCTTTATCGGCACCCCTTCGAAATCCCATATTTCGCGCATGCGGTTTTCCACAAAACGGCGGTAGGGGTCGCGGATGTACTGTGGCAGGTTGCAGAAGAATACAAACTGCGGGTAGGTCGTAGGTAGCTGGGTTATGTATTTGATTTTTATGTATTTGCCTTTCCATGCGGGAGGCGGGTTCTGCTCTTTCACTATGGGCAGAAGGGTTTCGTTAAGTTCGGAGGTGTTTATGCGGCGAGACCGCGATTCGTAGACCTTGCGGGCTGTCTCCAAAACCTTGTATATACGTTGTTTGTTGATAACCGAGGTAAACACGATTGGCACGTCGGAGAAAGGTGCAATGCGTTCGCGGATAAGGTCTTCGTATTTTTTGTGGGTATGAGTGTCTTTTTCCACGGTGTCCCACTTGTTGACTACGATTACCACGCCTTTATTATTGCGCTGGATAAGTCCGAAAATGTTGAGGTCCTGCTGTTCGATGCCCTGCGATGCGTCGAGCATCAGTATGCACACGTCGCTGTTTTCGATGGCGCGCACCGAGCGTAGCACGGAGTAGAACTCGATGTCCTCGGTAACTTTCTGTTTTTTACGTAGTCCCGCTGTATCCACAAAGTTGAAATCGAAACCGAAACTATTGTAACGTGTGTAAATGGAGTCGCGGGTGGTGCCTGCTATGGGGGTTACTATATTGCGGTCCTCGCCGGTGAGGGCGTTGATAAGTGACGACTTACCCACGTTGGGACGGCCTACAACTGCTATTCTTGGCAGGTCGGTGTTCTCGTCCTCAATGGGTGACATGTCTTTCACCAGTTCGTCGAGCAGTTCGCCGGTGCCGGAGCCATTCATTCCCGAAATGGGGAAAATCTCGCCCAAGCCCAGAGCGTAGAACTCCGCTATCTCGTTCATTCTCATGGGATTGTCCACTTTGTTCACCACGGGCAGCACCTTTTTCTTCGATTTGCGCAGCATCTTGGCCACATCCTCGTCCATAGGTGTGAGACCATCCTTTACGTCGAGAAGGAAAAGTATTGCATCTGCCTCGTCGATAGCCAGTTGCACCTGCCGACGGATTTCTGTTTCAAAAGAGTCGTCGCTGCCAACAACGTAGCCGCCGGTGTCTATCACCGAAAAACCTATGCCGTTCCACTCCGATTTGCCGTACTGGCGGTCGCGGGTAACGCCGCTGGTCTCGTCCACAATGGCCGAGCGCGATTCGGTAAGACGGTTGAAAAGTGTCGATTTTCCTACGTTGGGACGTCCCACTAAAGCTACGATGTTGTTCATAATGTGGTGTTTTTTAGTATTTTAAGTCGATAATAGAAAGTTCGTTTCCAGACTGCAAAAATACATAAAATAATTGAAAAACAAATATTAATGTGTTTATTGATGCTTTTATTAATCGAAAATATGTATCTACTTGTCATGCTTGACAAAGATTTTTTACGAAATTAGCAAAAAAAAGTGTATCTTTGCACCTTGATATAAAAATGACGGGGTATCGTTGACGTGTGCCATCATTTTGTGTGTCAAATAAATACATTGCTTACGACAACTAATTAAAAACATAAATACGATGATTTCGACAAAGTACATATTTGTAACCGGAGGTGTGGCGTCATCGTTGGGCAAAGGCATTATCGCCGCATCTCTGGCCAGTCTTCTCAAGGCACGCGGATATTCCGTAACCAACCAAAAATTAGACCCTTACATCAACATCGACCCAGGCACGCTCAACCCTTATGAGCACGGCGAATGCTACGTTACCGAGGACGGCGCCGAGACCGACCTCGGCCACTACGAGCGTTTCACCAACGTGCGCACGTCGCAGGCCAACAACGTCACCACCGGACGCATATACCAGTCGGTGATTGAAAAGGAGCGCCGCGGCGATTTTCTCGGCGGCACCGTGCAGGTGATTCCGCACATCACCAACGAGATAAAAGACCGCATCAAATTCCTCGGCAACACGGGCAACTACGACTTTGTGATAACCGAAATTGGCGGCACTGTGGGCGACATCGAGTCGTACCCCTTCATCGAGACTGTGCGTCAACTTAAATGGGCTCTAGGCAACGACTGCGTTGTGCTGCACCTTACTTATATCCCTTATCTGGCCGCCGCCGCCGAACTTAAGACAAAACCCACACAGCACTCCGTGCATGCGCTCATGCAGCAGGGTGTGCAACCCGATATCATCATCTGTCGCACCGAGCACCCGCTTTCGCGCAGCGTCCGCGACAAGATAGCCCTTTTCTGCAACGTGGAAAGCGACTGCGTTATCGAGGACAGCGACGTGTCGTCGATTTACGAGGTTCCTCTGCGTATGCATCACGAAAAACTTGACATTCAGGTGCTTCGCAAACTCGACATCCCTGCCAAAAACGAGATAGACCTCTCGATATGGGAGACATTTATGTACAAGCTTCATCATCCCAACTCGGAGATAACTATCGGATTGGTAGGTAAATACGTGGAATTGCAGGATGCCTACAAATCTATCACCGAAGCATTTGTCCATGCCGGCACTTCGTTGCAATGCAAGGTGCATGTGAAATCGATACACTCCGAAACCATTAACAGCGAGAATGTGGATGAAAAGCTGTCGCACCTCAACGGCATCTTGGTGGCTCCGGGTTTCGGCAACCGCGGTATCGACGGTAAGATTCTCGCCGCCAAATACGCCCGCGAGAACAACGTGCCGTTTTTGGGAATCTGTCTGGGCATGCAGTGCGCAGTGGTGGAGTTCGCCCGCAACGTGCTTGGCTACTCCGACGCCCATTCGGTGGAGATTGCCCCTGCCACAAAACATCCCGTCATCGACATGATGGAGGAACAGAAAAATATCTCCAAGCTGGGCGGCACCATGCGTCTGGGCGCCTATCCCTGCAAACTCGACAAGGATTCGTTGGTATACCAGATTTACGGCAAGGAACTTATCAGCGAACGTCACCGTCATCGTTACGAGTTCAACAACGAATACCTCGACCAGTTCCAGAAAGCAGGTATGAAAGCCGTGGGCATCAATCCCGACCACAACCTTGTGGAGATTGTGGAGATACCCTCGCACCCGTTCTACATCGGTGTGCAGTTTCATCCCGAATACAAAAGCACGGTGATGAACCCTCACCCGCTTTTCCTCGCTTTCGTGAAAGCCGCTTCAAAACCAGTGAAATCAAACAAGAACAAATAATATATCGAATATCATGACAAACGAATACAAAATTGCCGATATCAACCTCAAGGACTGGGGTCGCAAAGAATTGGACACTGCCGAAAAGGAGATGCCCGGCCTGATGGCTTGCCGTAAGAAATACGGTGCACAGAAACCTCTCAAAGGCGCCCGCATTACAGGCTCCCTGCACATGACAATACAAACTGCCGTGCTTATCGAGACACTGCGCGAGCTCGGCGCCGACATACGTTGGGCCAGCTGCAACATTTTCTCCACTCAGGACCATGCCGCCGCAGCCATCGCCGCCACGGGAGTGCCCGTGTTTGCATGGAAAGGCGAGAGCATCGAAGAATACTGGTGGTGCACGCTGCAGGCTTTCTCGTTCCCCGGTGGCAAAGGACCTCAGCTGATTGTTGACGACGGCGGCGACGCCACACTGCTTCTGCACAAAGGCATTGCCGTGGAGAACGACCCCAAACTGCTCGACAAGACTCCCGAAAATCCCGAAGAAGGCGTGATATTGAACCTTCTGCGCAACGTCTATAAAGAAAATCCCACCAAATGGCACGACATACTTAAGGAACTGCGCGGCGTTTCCGAGGAGACGACAACCGGCGTACACCGTCTGTACCAGATGATGGAACGTGGCGAACTGCTGATTCCCGCCATCAACGTGAACGACTCCGTAACCAAGTCGAAATTCGACAACCTGTA